>JANXPQ010000189.1 GCA_025357235.1 Betaproteobacteria bacterium | reverse complement strand
TGGTTCAAGTCCACCTATCACCACCACGCATACGCGGCGGAATGGAGAAGAGAGGGTATTGCAGCGATGCAATCCCTCTTTTTTGTCGGCGCGATACAATGCGTGCAACCCCTTTCCAGCATTCGTTCGGCCCGACGCCGTCAGGCCGCCGGCGTATTCCGGAGTGATGACCATGCAAAAATTTCTGATCGTCCTGCTTGCCTCGATGCTGAGCCTGGTTTGCGCAACGCAAGCCGGCGCCGAGCGTGTGTTCCCGCAGCAGGCAAAGCGCGGCGACATGAAAGCGTATGAATACCCGTCAATGAAAATCGGCGACAACATTTACCGGCTCTCGCCGGGCAGCCGCATCTTCAACGAGCAGAACCTGATCATCATGCCGGCATCGCTGCAAATACAGGCCGCGCCGGTCATGTACACACTCGACATCCGAGGTGATCTTTCCAGCATATGGCTGCTGAGCGTCGACGAAGCGGCGCGGTATCCGGTGTCGAAATAGCCATACTCAATGAAGAAGCTCTACATCCGCACTTACGGCTGCCAGATGAACGAGTACGACTCGGACAAGATGGCTGACGTCCTGAATGCATCCGAAGCTTTCGAAAAGACCGACGATCCCGCGCAAGCGGATGTCATCCTCTTCAATACCTGTTCGGTCCGCGAAAACGCGCAGGAACGCGTGTTTCACGCCCTTGGGCGCCTGCGCCCGCTGAAACAGGCGCGCCCGGAACTCATCATCGGCGTCGGCGGCTGTGTGGCGAGCCAGGAGGGGGCTGTCATCGTCGAGCGCGCGCCTTACGTCGATGTCGTGTTCGGCCCGCAGACCCTGCACCGCCTGCCTCAATTGATCGAAGCGCGGCAACGCAGCGGCCGGCCGCAGGTGGATATCTCCTTTCCCGAAATCGAAAAATTCGACGCCCTGCCGCCGGCGAAAGTCGAAGGCTGCACCGCCTTCGTCTCGATCATGGAAGGGTGCAGCAAATATTGCAGCTTTTGCGTCGTGCCTTACACCAGGGGCGAGGAAGTCTCGCGGCCTTTCGACGATGTGCTCACGGAAATTGCCGGCCTCGCGGAACAGGGCGTGAAGGAAATCACGCTGCTGGGCCAGAACGTGAACGCCTATCGCGGCGCGATGAGCAACGGCGAGACGGCCGATTTCGCGCTACTCCTGGAATATCTCGCCGAAATGCCGGGCATCGCGCGGCTGCGCTACACGACGTCGCATCCGCGGGAATTCTCGCAACGCCTGGTCGACTCGTATCGGCGCGTGCCGCAGTTGGTCGATCACGTCCATCTTCCCGTGCAATCGGGGTCCGACCGGATACTCTCGGCAATGAAGCGCGGCTACACCGCCCTGGAATACAAATCCATCATCCGGCGTTTGCGGGCAGCCCGTCCGGGGGTATCGATCGCATCGGATTTCATCGTCGGTTTTCCGGGGGAAACGGAACAGGATTTCGGGCAGACCATGAAGCTCGTCGAAGAAGTCGGATTCGACGATAGTTACAGTTTCATGTACAGCCCGCGCCCCGGCACGCCGGCCGCCAGCTTCGCCGACCAGGTGCCGCTGGAAACCAAACAGGTCCGCCTCGGCCGGCTGCAAGCGGCACTCGATGCAGGAGCGAAGGCCATCAGCGAGAGCATGGTCGGCCGCGTGGAGCGCATCCTCGTCGAGGGGCCTTCGCGCAAGAATCCCAAGGAGATGGCCGGCCGCACCAGCAACAATCGTGTCGTCAATTTTGCCGGATCGAGCCAACTGATCGGCCGGCTCATGGACCTGCACATCACCGCCGCACTCGCCCATACGTTGCGCGGCGAAGTAAGCCTGACAGAACCCGTTTGAATCCCCTGGAACTTTCCTTTACCCCGGTCGACAACCAGCGGCTCGCCAACCTGTGCGGCACGCTGGACGAGAACCTCAAGCAGATCGAGAGCGCCTTCGACGTGTCGATCGCGCGTCGCGGCGAGCATTTCAGCATTTCCGGCGCGCCGGAACCCTCCCGCCTGGCCGCTGAAGCCTTGCAGCGTTTCTATCAGCAGGCTGGCCGCAACATAAACCTGGAGGAAATCCAGCTCGGATTGATTGAAATCACAGGCGCGGCCGCCCAGCCTGCGGGCGGCGATACCCTGGTGCTGCAAACCCGGCGACGCGACCTGCACGGCCGCACGCCGCGCCAGGTGCAGTACATCCGGCAGATCAGGGAACACGACATAACGTTCGGCATCGGCCCGGCGGGCACCGGCAAGACCTATCTGGCCGTCGCCTGTGCCGTCGATGCCTTTGAACGCGATACGGTCAAGCGCATCGTGCTCGTGCGGCCGGCGGTAGAAGCCGGCGAGCGGCTCGGTTTTCTGCCGGGGGACATGGCACAGAAAGTCGATCCTTATCTGCGGCCCCTCTACGACGCGCTGTACGACCTCATGGGTCTGGAGAAAGTCGGCAAGCTATTCGAACGCAGCGCGATCGAAATTGCGCCCCTGGCGTTCATGCGCGGACGCACGCTCAACCATTCCTTCATCATTCTGGACGAGGCGCAGAACACCACGCCCGAACAGATGAAGATGTTTCTCACGCGCATCGGCTTCGGCAGCCGGGCTGTCGTCACCGGCGACGTGACCCAGATAGACCTGGCGAAAAGCCAGAAAAGCGGCCTGGTGGAAGCCGCGATGATCCTCGGCGAGGTGCGCGGCATCGCCTTCACCCATTTTCTTGCGGAGGATGTAGTCCGTCACCCGCTGGTACAGCGCATTGTCCAGGCCTATGAACAACATCAGGCGCGCAAGGCGGACTGAGCCGAATGACGCGAGCTGGCCGAAAACCGGTGCGAAAGCCGTCTCCCGCTCTTACGCTTTCAGTTCAGTACGGCATCGCCAAAGACAGCCTGCCCTCGCGGCAACACATGAGGTCCTGGGCGAAGGCGGCGTTGCTGACCGATGCGCAAGTCACACTCAGGCTGGTCGGCGCGCGGGAAGGCCGCGCACTCAATCGCGATTTTCGCGGCAGGGACTATGCGACCAACGTTTTGACGTTCGCATACCCTGACACCCGGTCACTGTCCGGTGACATCGTTTTGTGCGCGCCGGTGATCGCCAAAGAGGCGCGCGAGCAACGCAAACCCATCGATGCCCACTTTGCACACCTAGTCGTGCACGGCATGCTGCATTTGCAGGGATACGATCACGAAAACAATAATGATGCCAGGATCATGGAAACGCTCGAGGCAGAAATTGTCGTAAAGCTCGGGTATGCTCATCCTTACGGTGAACAGTGATCGGTGAACGGTGAACCGTATAATGCCAATCGCAACAGGGCATTTCACCTTAGATGGGCGCGACGCGCCCGCTACCGATCACGGTTCGCTGATTACCGTTCACTGAATTGAAAATGGAAGCAGACGAACCGCATAAACCATCAATGCTCGAACGGCTGGGCGCGCTGCTGATGCGCGAGCCGGAAGATCGCGAGCAATTGATCGAGCTGTTGCAGCGTTCCTACGAACGCAATCTGCTGGATGCCGATGCGCTGGGGATGATCGAAGGCGTCATGCAGGTTTCCGAAATGCAGGCGCGCGACATCATGATCCCGCGCGCGCAGATGGACGTCATCGACATCAGCGACACGCCGGAGAAGTTCATTCCCTGGGTCATCGAAACCGGCCATTCGCGTTTTCCCGTCATCGGCGAAAACAAGGACGACGTCATCGGCATTCTGCTCGCCAAGGATTTGCTGAGTTATTACGCGGGCGAGGAATTCAATGTGCGCGACAGGCTGCGGCCTGCCGTGTTCATCCCCGAATCCAAGCGGCTGAACGTGCTGCTCAAGGATTTCCGCAGCAACCGCAACCATATCGCGATCGTGGTGGACGAATATGGCGGCGTCGCCGGCCTGGTTACGATCGAGGACGTGCTCGAACAGATCGTCGGCGAGATCGAGGACGAGTTCGACTTCGACGAGACCGAAGCGAACATCATCCTCGACCGCAACGGCCAGTTCCGCGTCAAGGCGCAGACCGAGATCGACGATTTCAACAGGACCTTCGCTACCGATTTCAGCGATGAGGATTTCGATACCGTCGGCGGACTGGTGCTTTCCCATCTCGGCAGGCTGCCCAAGCGCGGCGAACAGTTCCGCATCGGCGACCTGAACATCAAAGTCGTGCGCGCCGACAGCCGCAGATTGCACGCGTTGCTGGTCGAGAAAGTCAGGACGGAGAGTGCGCCCTGAGTTGTCCGCAGCCATTCGTCCCGGCCGCCTGCTGACTTTCCTCCGCTTCTTCCTTGCGCCGTTCGCGGTCGGCGCGATTGCCGTACTCGGCTTCGCGCCTTTTCAGTTCTACTTCATCCCCCCGGTCACGCTGACGGCGCTGCTGTTGATCTGGCTGCGCTGCCGTACGCTCAAGTCAGCTGCGGCGGTCGGCTTCGCTTTTGGTGCGGGACTGTTTCTGGCGGGTGTCAGTTGGGTCTATGTGAGCCTGCATGTTTATGGCGGCATGGAGGTGCCGGTGGCGGCATTTTTCACCCTGCTGTTCTGTCTGTTCCTGGCGTGTTATCCGGCACTGGTCTGCGCAGTCCTGCTGCGCCTGCGCGCGAGCACACCAGTCAAGCTGATGCTGCTGTTTCCAGCGCTGTGGGCCATTGCGGAATGGGTGCGCAGCTGGTTGCTTACCGGTTTCCCGTGGCTCTCCATCGGTTACTCGCAGGCTCCCGCGAGCCCGCTCGCGAGCTATGCCCCCCTGCTGGGCGTCTACGGTGTTTCCCTGGTCACCGCAGCGGTCGCCGGTGCCGCGGCCAGCGCCATCGACGGCTTTGCGCTGCGCCGCTCTTTGCCAAGGCCGCTTCCCGGTTTCATTGCGGGCGTCTGCGTTGCCGGCGCACTGGTGATCACGGGTGCCGCTCTGAAATTCCATCATTGGACGCAACCGGTGCCGGGCAAGCCGACCAGCGTGACCCTGTTGCAGGGAAATATTCCGCAGGAATTGAAGTGGCGGCCCGAACGTGCCGTGGCTACGCTTGAAACCTATCTGGAACTCGCGCGCTCCTCAGACAGTAAACTGATCGTGCTGCCGGAAACCGCATTGCCGATGCTCAATGTCGACATTCCGTCCGGCTATCTGAAGGCGCTGGCTGACCTGGCGGTCCGCAACGGCGGCGATATTCTGTACGGTGTTCCGGAACTCGATCCGTCCGGAAGCTATTACAACAGCGTGATGAGCATCGGGACCGGGCCGGCACAGACTTATCGCAAGGTCCACCTGGTCCCATTCGGCGACTATTTTCCGCTGCGGCCGCTGCTCGGCTGGATCATGAAGCTGCTGCACATACCGATGTCGGACTTTTCGCACGGCGCACCAGTGCAGAATCCGCTGCAGGTGGCCGGGCAGAAGATCGCGGCAAACATCTGCTACGAAGATGTGTTCGGCGAGGAAATCATCCGCCAGTTGCCGGAAGCCACCATGCTGGCGAATTTCACCAACGACGCGTGGTGGGGCGATTCGGTGGCATCGCGCCAGCACCTGCAGATGGCGCAGATGCGGGCACTGGAAACCGGCCGGCCGATGTTGCGCGCAACCAATACCGGCGTTACGGCGATCATCGATCCTGATGGACGGATTGTCGCCGCCGCTCCCGAATTCACGACGACCAGGGTCAGCGGCGAGGTGCGCGGCCATCAGGGCAGCACGCCTTACATTGTTTTCGGCAATGCCGGATTCCTTGTGCTGGCGCTGGCAATGCTCCTGGTCCCGCCGATCGTCGCCCGGGTTGTCCGCACCCGCTAGGCGGGTTCGCAACCGGTCACTGCATATAAGCGAAGCCCTGCTTCTGCAGGTCGATGATTTCCGCGTCCGCCATCGGCACCATGGTGACGAATCCGTGGATGTCCTGCGGCTCAAAGCCGCGGCGGTGGGCGGACACCCTGCACATGCGCATGTCGATGATGCCGCCGACCGTAAGGCTTTGCGCACGCACCATCAACTCCCGATACTTTTCGTAGTTCCGGACCGCGAAGAAACCGATCTCGTCCCCGTGCAGCACGATGACGATCTTGCTGTCGAACGGATCGGCATCGTTCAGCGCCGAAAGATAGCTCGCCCGATCCAGCACGTTTTCCAGTTGCGCAACGGTCTTGACAGAAACGTCGTACACCACTTTCTGCTTGCTGTAGGTTTTCTCCACGACCTTCGCCTGCCCCCACGGCGCGGAGGAATCCGCGGATGCGGCGACGGCAGGCAACCACAAGGCAGCGAACACCACAACAAACGGTCGGAGCATCATTGCTTCATCCTCGTTAAGGCAGGCGGTTTTGAGTACAATTCAGGCTTCCTTCGGGACGCTCAAGTCCTGAATTTTTTTGCAAAATTCATCGATGTTGAACTTCCAGGAAGTGATTCTAACGCTGCAGCGCTACTGGGGTGAGCGTGGCTGCGCGATCCTGCAACCCTATGACATGGAAGTCGGCGCGGGGACCTCGCATACCGCGACGTTTCTGCGCGCCATCGGCCCGGAGCCGTGGCGCGCTGCCTATGTGCAACCGTCGCGCCGTCCGAAGGACGGGCGCTATGGCGAGAATCCGAACCGCATGCAGCACTACTATCAGTTCCAGGTGGTGCTCAAACCCTCGCCGCCCGACATCATCGACCTGTATCTGGACTCGTTGCGCGCGCTGGGCATCGATCCGCAGGTCCACGATATCCGCTTCGTCGAAGACGACTGGGAGAATCCTACACTCGGTGCATGGGGACTGGGCTGGGAAGTGTGGCTCGATGGCATGGAAGTCACCCAGTTCACCTATTTCCAGCAAGTCGGCGGACTCGACTGTAAACCGATCACCGGCGAGATCACCTATGGCATCGAACGTCTGGCGATGTATCTGCAAGGCGTGGAAAACGTATTCGACCTGGTCTGGACGCCGGGACTGACTTACCGCGACGTCTATCACCAGAACGAGGTCGAACAGTCGACTTACAATTTCGAGCAGTCGAACACCGCCATATTGTTCCAGCACTTCGCCGACCACGAGCAGGAAGCCAAACGCCTGATGGCCGCACAGCTCGCCCTACCCGCCTACGAAATGGTGTTGAAGGCGGCTCATACTTTCAACCTGCTCGACGCGCGCGGCGCAATTTCGGTAACGGAGCGTGCAGCGTACATTGGCCGCATCCGCCATATTGCGCGCAGCGTTTCCCAGGCCTATTTCGATTCGCGGCTGCGCAACGGCTTCCCGATGAGCAAGCCTGATCAGCTACAGAAACTCGGCCTCGACGTCGAAGCGATGAAGGCGGCCCTGGCGGAAAAAGAAAAAGCGGAAACGGCATGAGCGCCAACCTTCTGGTCGAACTGTTCACCGAAGAACTGCCGCCGAAAGCGTTGAAGCGCCTGGGCGACGACTTTGCCGGTGGCGTGGTCGAGGGCCTGAAGATCAGCGGACTGCTGGATGCGACTTCCAAGTCGAAAGCATTCGCCACGCCGCGGCGCCTGGCGGTTTACATCTCCTCTGTCCTTCCCAAAGGAGTCGACCGCCCTGTCGAGCAGAAACTCATGCCGGCATCTGTCGCACGCAAAGAGGATGGAGGCTGGAGCGATGCGTTGCGCAAGAAACTGGCCTCCATGGGACGCGAACAGCTTGCCGACGCGCCGGTCAATACCAAAGTCGGCACGGATTCGCTGGTCATCAAGCCGGACGGCAAGGCGGACAGCGTCTTTCTGCGCACCGTGGCTGTGGGTCAATCGCTCGAACAGGCGTTGTCCAAAGCGATCGAAGACACGATCGCGAAGCTGCCCATCCCGAAAGTCATGAGTTATCAACTGGCCGATGGCACGACGACGGTGAAGTTTGTCCGGCCCGCCCACGGACTGGTCGCCATGCACGGCAACAAAGTGCTTGGCGTATCGGCGCTTGGCCTGACTGCCGGCCGCATTACCCACGGCCATCGCTTCAAGGGTGCCAAAGACATTTCACTGGACCGTGCCGACGAATACGAGGCCAGGCTCGAAAACGAAGGCCAGGTCATCGCCGATTTCGACAAGCGCCGGAGCGAGGTTGCAAAACAACTCTCCGAAAAAGCCCAAGCGCTCAAGTCCTCCCTGGGACCAGATGCCGATTACACGCCGCTGCTCGACGAGGTCACCGCCCTGGTCGAATACCCGACGGTCTACATCGGCGAATTCGAGCCCGGTTACTTAAGCGTTCCGCAGGAGTGCCTGATCCTGACGATGCGCCAGAACCAGAAATATTTTCCGCTGTTCGACGCGAACGGCAAGCTGACCAATAATTTCCTGATCGTGTCCAACATGCGCCTCGCCAATTCGAAGAACATCGTCGAAGGCAACCAGCGCGTGGTGCGGCCGCGGCTGGCGGATGCACGCTTTTTCTTCGAGACCGACAAGAAAACCAAACTCGCGGACCGGGTTGTGCAACTGGGAAGCGTCGTCTATCACAACAAGCTGGGCAGCCAGCTCGACCGGGTCGAACGGGTTCGCGCTTTGGCGAAATTTGTCGCGCAGAAAATCGGCGCCGATCCGGAACTCGCGGACCGCGCCGCCTTGCTGGCGAAAGCGGATCTCGTCACGAACATGGTCGGCGAATTCCCGGAACTGCAGGGCATCATGGGACGCTACTACGCGCTCGCCGATGGCGAGGACCCGAAGGTCGCCGACGCGATCGGGGATCAGTACAAAATTCGCATGGACGAGCATTCGGATCCCGCGAATCTGGTCAGCATGTGCCTTTTCGTTGCGGACCGCACGGAAACGCTGGTGGGAATCTGGGGCATCGGGCTTCAGCCTACGGGCGACAAGGATCCCTTCGGTTTGCGGCGGGCCGCTCTCGGGCTGATCAGTGCATTCGAATTGCTCGGGGCGGCATCGAAGGTCGCAGGCAAGGCCGTCGCGTTGCAACTGCCGGCACTGCTCGACGAAGCCACAAAATTGCACAAACCCGGCGAGCTGGGTAAGGACATTACTCATCCGATCGCAGAGTTCGTCTACGAGCGCTATCGCAACCAACTGTCAGGGATTTACGACCGGAATGCTGTGGATGCTGTCATTTCTATGCGACCGCCTCTCGATGAGGTGACAGCGCGAGTTGCCGCAGTAGAAAAATTCGGTTCTCTTCCAGAAGCTGCTTCGTTAGCGGCTGCAAATAAGCGTGTCCTAAACATAATCAAGAAAAACGAATCTATCGGTTATAAGTTTGTACCACCAAAGCGCGAACTCATGACCGAACCGGCCGAGATCGATTTAATGGACGCGGTTAGTAGAATTCGCCCTATCGCCTCTACAAAATTTGATGCTGGCGACTATTCCGGCAATCTGATGCTTATGGCAACTATAAAATCCAACGTCGATCGCTTTTTCGAAGAGGTTATGGTTATGGTTGACGATGAGGCAGTGCGAATCAATAGGGCGGCTTTACTACAAGAACTGGGCATACTTATGAACCAGGTCGCTGATATTTCAAAATTGGCAGCATGATCGTGAGCAGATTCCCTCGTCCCTCGGCCCTCGCCCCTCAGCCCGCGAAGTTATGAAGCTTGTCATCCTCGATCGCGACGGCGTCATCAACGAGGACAGCGATCAATTCATCAAGAACGCCACGGAGTGGAAGCCGATTCTGGGCAGCCTGGAGGCGATCGCAAAGCTCAACCATGCCGGTTATCGGGTTGTGGTCGCATCCAACCAGTCGGGCATCGGGCGTGGATTGCTCGACATGGGCGCGCTGAACGCTATCAACGACAAGATGTACCGCGTCCTCGCGCAAGTGGGCGGGCGCATCGATGCCTTGTTTTACTGCCCGCACGCGGCGGATGCGAATTGCGATTGCCGCAAGCCGAAGCCGGGCATGTTCATCGACATCGCCCAGCGATTCAACGTCGACCTCGCCGGCGTGCCCAGCGTCGGCGATTCGCTGCGCGATCTGCAGGCCGCGGCCGCGGCCGGAGCGCAACCGATGCTGGTGCTGACCGGCAAGGGGTCCAAGACCCGGGCTGCCGGCGGGCTGCCCAATGGCACGCCGGTATTCGCGGATCTGGCCGAAGCGGTACGCCACATCGTCGCATGAGCCTGGCCGTCGCGTTCCTGCGCTCGGTGGTTTACGAAATCCTGCGCTTTGTGATTACGGTGATCTTTGCCGTCATCTCGCTGCTCACTTTCCCTTTCAAGCCGATCACGCGCTATCGCATCATCACGGCGTGGTCGCACCTGATCATCGGCACGGCAGGGCTGATCTGCGGCGTGCGCTATCGCGTGATCGGGCGCGACAATCTCCCCCCGGGTCCGTGCATCGTCCTGTCCAAGCATCAGTCGGCGTGGGAAACGCTGGCGTATCAAATAATTCTTCCGCCTCAGGTCTGGGTTCTCAAGCGCGAGTTGTTGCGCGTGCCCTTCTTCGGCTGGGGACTGGCGATGATGAGCCCGATCGCGATAGACCGCGGCTCCGCCTCCCGCTCACTCAAGCAAACTCTCGAGCAGGGCAGGCGCCGCTTGGCCGACGGGTGGTGGATCGTCATTTTTCCCGAAGGCACGCGCATTGCCCCCGGCAAGCACGGCCGTTACCATCTTGGCGGCGCGTGGCTGGCCTGCAAGACCGGCGCGCCGGTCCTGCCGATCGCGCATAATGCGGGAACCGTCTGGGGCAGAAATGCCTTCGTAAAATATCCCGGGACCATCACAGTGAGCATCGGCGCGGTGATTGATCCGGCGGGGATGACCCCGGATGACGTCAATCGGAAAGCTGAAGACTGGATAGAAAACGAAGTCACCCGCCTCGGGAACGCTCGCTCATAAGCGACCTGTTCCCGGTCACCGCGGTCTCCGAGCCGAAGAGCATCCGGCTGCGCGACCGCGATGTCGCCTACCTCCTGAAGCGCAGCCAGCAGCGTCGCAGCATCATGCTGACCGTCGACGAGCACGGCCTGACGGTCAGCGCACCCTGGCGAAGTTCCGAACGGCGCATCGTCGGCGTCATTCGCGAGGCCGAGGAATGGGTCTTGAAGAAGCTGGATGTCTGGAGTGCTTTCCCGGCCCGCAGCCAGTCCTGGGTACAAGGCGACAAGATCAGGTATCTTGGCCGCGACCTGAGCCTGGACCTCACGGCGGACAGCATCGCAACGCTGGCAACTTTGCAGGATGAAGATCGCCTGCGTATCTCGCTCGCCGATCCGGGCCACCAGGATTCGGTCAAGGCGGCCGTGGTCAAATGGTACCGGCGCCATGCGCAGTCGAATTTCACCGCTTGCATCGGCGAATTCGCCCCGAGACTCGACGTGCCGCTGCCCCGCCTGTTCCTGTCCAGTGCCCGCACCCGCTGGGGCAGCTGCAACGCGAAGCGCGAAGTCCGGCTGAACTGGCGGCTGATCCAGGCCGCGCAGCCGACAATCGACTATGTCGTCATTCATGAACTGGCCCACCTGATCGAGATGAACCATTCGCGGCGATTCTGGAAGCTGGTCGCGTCGGTGTGTCCGCACTATCGCGAAGCGTGTGCCGAACTCAACCGCATGGGCCTCTATTACATGGATATCTGATCGGTCCGCCGCGCACTCAGCGCGACTGACCCCTATGCTAGACTCGAAATCTTCTCGGAACGACCCAATGCGCCGCCTCTGTATCCTGATTGCCCTCGTCTTCCTCGTATCCGCCTGCGGCCAGAAGGGCCCGCTCTACCTGCCGAAAGACGGCGACAAGCCGAAGAAGCACGAGCCGAGAAAAACCGAAGAAGGAACCATCGAGAAGTGAGCGTCTTTTCCCTCCGCAGCGGCGAACTCTTCGCCGAAGACGTCGCGTTGTCGCAGATCGCACGGCGCTTCGGCACGCCTTGCTTTGTCTATTCACGTGCGGCGCTCGAGCAGGCGTTCCGCAACTATGCCCAGGCCTTCGCAGAGCGTCCGCACCTGATTTGTTATGCGATGAAGGCCAATTCGAATCTCGCCATCCTGAATCTGTTCGCGCAATTGGGCAGCGGTTTCGACATCGTTTCGGGCGGCGAACTGGCACGGGTGATCGCAGCCGGCGGCGATCCGGGCAAGACCGTCTTCTCTGGCGTGGGCAAGACCCGCGACGACATGCGCCAGGCGCTCGCCGCAGGCGTCATGTGTTTCAACGTCGAATCGGAAAGCGAGCTGGAAAGATTGAACGATGTCGCCCGGGAAATGGGAGGCAAGGCGCCGGTGAGCATTCGCGTCAACCCGGACGTCGATGCCAAAACGCATCCTTACATCTCGACCGGGCTCAAGGAGAACAAGTTTGGCGTCGCCTTTGGCGAGGCGCTGCGGATCTATCGCAAGGCCTACGCGCTGCGCAATATTGAAGTCGTCGGCATCGACTGCCACATCGGTTCGCAGCTGACCGAGCTTGCGCCTTTCGTCGATGCCTTCAGAAAGGTCCTTGAACTGGTCGACACCCTGGCGGCCGAGGGCATCGAGCTGAAACATCTGGATCTCGGCGGCGGCCTGGGCATCCGCTATCGCGACGAGGTGCCTCCGCCGCCCGGGTCGTACGTGAAGGCGCTGCTCGATTGCGTCGGCAACCGCCGGCAGAAAATCCTGCTCGAACCCGGCCGCTCGCTGGTTGGCAACGCCGGCCTGCTGCTGACGCGCGTCGAATATCTCAAAC
>JANXPQ010000234.1 GCA_025357235.1 Betaproteobacteria bacterium | reverse complement strand
AAGGCGGAAATGGATCTGTTCGCAGCCCAGGCCAGGGACGTCGACATCATCATCACCACGGCGCTGATCCCCGGAAAGCCCGCACCCAAACTGATTACCGCCGCAATGGTGGATTCGATGCGCAAAGGCAGCGTCGTCGTGGATCTGGCCGCGGAGCAGGGCGGCAACTGCGACTACACCAAGCCGGGGGAAGTCGTCGTGCGCAACAGCGTGACGATCATCGGCTATACCGATCTGCCGAGCCGCCTCGCGACGCAATCGAGCCAGCTCTACGGCACCAACCTGCGCCATTTCCTGACCGACCTCACGCCGAAAAAAGACGGCAACATCGTCGTCAATATGGAAGACGACGTGATTCGCGGCGCCACGGTCATCAACCAGGGAAACATCACGTGGCCGCCACCGCCGCTGAAGGTGCCGGCGATTGCAGCGTCGCCGGCCGCTGCGGTGCCGAAAGCGGCAAAGGAGACGAAGCCCTCGAAAGGCTACGGCTCGATCGTCGCAATGGCGCTGGGCGCCCTCATGCTCCTGCTGATCGGCGCCTATGCGCCACCGGCATTCATGCAACACCTGACCGTTTTCGTGCTGGCGTGCTTCATCGGCTTCCACGTGATCTGGAACGTGGCGCCGGCGCTGCATACGCCGCTGATGAGCGTGACCAATGCGATCAGCGGCATCATCGTCATCGGCGCGCTGCTGCAGATCGGCAATCCGTCCTCGCTCGTCCTGGTGCTTGCGGGGCTTTCGGTTTTGATCGCCACCATCAATATCTCGGGCGGCTTCTGGGTGACCCAGCGCATGCTCAAGATGTTCAGAAGAGACTAAGAGGAAAAACATGGCAGCGGGATTCATCACTGTTTCCTATATCGGCGCGGCGATCCTTTTCATCCTGAGCCTGGCCGGTTTGAGCCAGCAGGAAACCGCGCGCCGCGGGAATATCTACGGCGTCACCGGCATGGTGATCGCCATCGTCGCCACCATCTTCGGCCTGCAGACCGGCAACTTCGCCGTGCTGCTTCCGGCGGTGATCGTCGGCGCCCTCATCGGCGTATTCGTGGCCTCGAAAGTCGAAATGACGCAGATGCCGCAACTCGTGGCCATCCTGCACAGCTTCGTCGGGCTCGCGGCGGTGCTGGTGGGCGTGGCGAGCTTCCTGGACCCGGGTGCGCATTTCGAAGGCACGGAAAAGACCATCCACGAAGTGGAGATTTTCCTCGGTGTGTTCATCGGTGCGATCACTTTCACCGGTTCGATCATCGCGTTCGGCAAACTGCAGGGCACCATTTCCGGCAAACCGCTGATGCTGCCGGCGCGCCACTGGCTCAATCTCGTGGCCATCCTCGCTTCCATCTGGATGGGATATATGTTCCTTGCTGCGCCGACGACCGATGCCGGCCTGACGCCGCTGCTGGTCATGACGGTGATCGCGCTCCTGCTGGGAATCCACCTGGTTGCGGCGATCGGCGGGGCGGACATGCCGGTGGTCGTGTCGATGCTGAACAGCTACTCCGGGTGGGCGGCGGCGGCGACGGGTTTCATGCTGTCGAACGACTTGCTGATCGTCACCGGCGCGCTGGTCGGATCGAGCGGCGCGATTCTTTCCTACATCATGTGCCGCGCCATGAACCGCAATTTCGTCGCGGTCATCATGGGCGGGTTCGGGACCGCAGGCGGTTCGGCAGCCGCGGTTCCGCAAGGAGAGGTGGTTGCGACGACCTCGGAAGAAGTGGCCGCGATGCTCAGCGACTCGAAGGAAGTGGTCATCGTGCCGGGTTACGGCATGGCGGTATCGCAGGCGCAAGGCGTGGTCAGCGAAATCACCAAGCGGCTACGCGCGAAGAAGATCAATGTGCGCTTCGGCATCCATCCTGTGGCCGGACGGTTGCCCGGGCACATGAACGTGCTGCTCGCGGAAGCCAAGGTGCCTTACGACATCGTCCTCGAGATGGACGAGATCAACGACGACTTGCCGCATGCCGATGTTGTCCTGGTTATCGGTGCCAACGACATCGTCAATCCCGGTGCGCTCGAGGACCCGAACAGCCCGATCGCCGGCATGCCGGTGCTCGAGGTATGGAAAGCGAAAACGGTGGTCGTTTTCAAGCGCAGCATGGCGACCGGTTACGCGGGCGTGGACAATCCGCTCTTCTACAAGGAGAACACGCGGATGCTGTTCGGAGATGCGAAGAAGATGCTGGATGGCATCCTCCAACATCTGCCTGCCTGACGCCGAACTCGTTAGACCTTCACCGCGGAGGCGCAGAGGCGCTGAGGGAACGCAGGGAAATCCACAATTTGGAAAAAACTAGCGAGCGTACGTGTGGACCGCCGTTCTCCCAGTGCGCCCCGAGAATTGATTGGTCATCCAGTGTCGCTTTCCTCTGCGTTTCCTCAGCGCCTCTGCGCCTCCGCGGTGAAGATTTCGATGCGAAGCCGGCCGGAACTTCGTTCGTCGCGATCAGATCTTCTTGCCGTCGACGGGGGCGGCCTGCCGCATGCACGCGCTGATGAAGGAAGCCCGATGCTGGTCCGCGTCCGCCGGCTCGTCGAACACGCTGGACACGGCCTCGCTGAGGAGTTTCTCGTCGCTCGCATCCTGGACGAACCACCGCAGGTGCGGCGGAAAGGACTGGATCATGACCAGATCCTCGACGAGCTTGTTGACGAAAAATTCCCGCGTGATGCCGTTGTCACGAGCCAGGGCGGCATTGTGGATGAAGTCGCCACCCTCGGTGCACTCGGCCAGCGTCAGCGGATGGGCCGTGGCTTGAATGACCCCTATATTGCCGAAGATGAAAAGACCGATTGCGCAAGCCAGGCTTCGGTTCATCGTGGTCTCCTTTCGTGAAGCCATTCGCGCGCATGGATCACCCTGTCCGGACGCCGGCGCGCGGGTGCCCGGTGAAGTGCAGTCGATGTTGCGCGCTCTGCTACACTCCTTTGCATTGCGCCGGGATTCGTTCCCATATTGTCAGAGGGTCGCGATGAAAAAAAGTTTCGTCCTGATGTGCGTGCTGCTCGTATCCCCCGTAGCGCAGGCCGATCGCATCTCCCGGATGAACCAGGCTGAAATGTGCACCTATACCGCCCAATTGCAGGTGGCGGCGTATTACTTCTTCGAGCAGGGCAAGCCACGCGAGGATGTCAGCATCAAGTGGCATGGCGACGAAACCCAGAATGAAATCGACTTCGTGAACAAGACGGTTGCGGAAGCTTATGCCTGGCTGGCGAGCTGGAAGGGCAGCAGCAACGAGATGCTGCCGGCGCAGTCTTTCGGGGACATGGTGTATCAGGCGTGCATGACCAAAAAGGATTCGTAGTCGCCGTAGCGATCGCTGCGCTGGGCCTTGCGGGCGGTGCCGCGGCACAGACGGATGCCGCGGAGAAAGCAAAGGAGGGCGGCATAGATCACTGGATCGAGTACTACAAAGGGGAGCGGCACAAGCCTGCCGCTACCTCCCCGCCGGCATCCGTGACGTCGCCCGCCGATGGGGCCGTCCCCGTCGAGCGAACGGGGACGGATGCATCCGCCCCGGGTAAGACCGAACGCAAATGAAAAACGAGGTGCGCACCGCGCACCTCCTGGATGCCCGTTGTCCGGTAAAGGGAGCGGGACTAAACCGCTCGCGCGGTAAGGCACGGCGAGCAGCGGTGGTGGTAGCTGAGACACGGTTCTGTTTATGTTATGGGACGAGGCAATCCGCCTCGCATCACGACAGGAGCAGCAACCATGGACTCATCACCTCAAGGCA
>JANXPQ010000125.1 GCA_025357235.1 Betaproteobacteria bacterium | reverse complement strand
CGATGGCGCGCAGCACGCCGGCTTCATCGATGTCGGCGTCCTCGAGCCCGAACGCGACGTTGCGGCGCAATGAATCGTCAGTCAAAAAGATGGTCTGCGGCATGTATCCGATATTTTCCTGCCAGCCCCTGACATTATCGGCGATATCGACGCGGTCGACGAGGACGGTGCCATCGGTCGGTAGGTGCAGCCCGATCAGGATGTCCACCAGCGTCGATTTGCCTGCCCCCGAGCGCCCGACAAATGCCGCCATCGAACCTCTCGGTATCCGCAAGGAAACGTCCCGCAGCGCCGGCTTGTCCGCGCTGGCGTAGCGATACGAAAGTTTGCGTGCTTCAATTGCTTCGGAGAGCGGGACGCGGCGCACCGATGCCTGCCGGGAAGGCCGGCGGCCGGAAGGTCCTGCGGCGAGGTCCCGTTCGACGGTTTCGACGGCCGGTTGATGGAACTTGATGGTGGTGAGTGCGCCGACAATGCGCGTCACTGAAGGCATCAGGCGCAACGCGGCGACGCCGAACAGCACCAGTGTCGAGAACACCGCGCTGATGGGGGTGCCTGAGCGCACCAGCACGACGATGACCAGCACCAGGCCGCAAACAATCAAGGTTTCCAGGAACAGCCGGGGCAGCATGCCGATGATCTGGTACAAGGTATTCGAGCGCGAAAACAAGGCGACGTGGCGCGCATACGTGTCCACGAAGAACTGCTCGCGGCCGAGAATGATCGCTTCCTTTACCCCCCCCAGGCCCTGCGAGACCCACTTGATCATTTCGCCCCCTTCGGCCTGCTGCCGTTCGCCGAGCAGGTGCAGGCGCGCGCGGAAAAAACGGTAGAAGGCGAGAGACACCCCGCCGATCACACCGATCGCCAGCAGCGTCGCCAGCGGGTTGACCACCAGCAGCAGGGTGGCAACCATCATGATCACGAGCGACTCGGTCAGCATGATGCAGCCCGGGATTACCACTGCGCCAAACACGTTGAAGGTCATGCCCGTCGTATTGCGGATCAGCTCCGACGAGTTGCGCTGCAGGTGGAAAGTGTACGGTTGGTGCAGATAGACTGAAAGCAGGCGCGCTGACAACGCTGCCTGCCGGGCCGCGACGAAGCTGGCCTGGAAGTAGACGGCGGAGGCGATCAGCAGATTCTTCAGCACGAAGAAGCCGGCGAGCGCGGCCCCGAAAATGGTGATGATCTGCTCGTCGCCGAGCTGCGAGAAAAATTTATCGCCGGACAATCCAGCGTGGCCGAGCAGTGCCCGTGGTTCGTTCATCGCCGCGATGAATGCCGGCAGCAGGCCGACACCCGCGACTTCGAGCAGCGCGACGGCAAAGAACGAGGCGACAAAGAACGCATAGCGGCCGCCGCCGTCCGCGAGCATCGGACGCAGCGCGGACAGCGTTTGCCGCAGCGAGGTTTCAGCCGGCATGCAAGGCGTCAGCGGAATTCAAAGTGGTGGGCCAGGAGGATGGAGCCGTCAATGCTGATGTGATCGCTGTCACGGTATAACATCTTCCCGTCCCTCTTCGCGTAACAGTATCGTTCGTCGCAGAGGTAGGGCAGCGGGTCGAATACCCGGACCGACGGGAATTCACGCAGGACGGAACTCACGATCGATCGATAGGCCTTCTGCCTGGCCTCCACTTCCTCGCGCGGCACCGCGCATGGCGAGCGTGCCCTTTTCAGGAATTGTAGCGGGCGAATGCCTTCGCAGGACCTGGGGTCGAAGCCGAGCTCGGGCACCTGGTACACGAAGTAAACGGTCTTACCGGCTTTCTGCAGGGCAGCCAGCGTCCGGCTCAGCCCCGTCCCGAAAACCTGCGCGTAGTCGACGTTCTCGATGCGCGGGCCGGGAGGCTGGATATGGCTGTAAACCTCGGCGTCTATCGTTCCGAAGCCGGTGCCTGAGACGCGTACCGCATACCGCGCATTCAGCACGACGGCCTTTACATCGTCGTTTTCGATCGCGTACTTGAGTATTTCTCCCATCACCGGAGGGCAGTTGCCGGCGACGGTCTTCCCCAGCGTTTCAACCTGCAGGAATGGCAGGCATCCCCCCTTTCCTACGCCGAGCACCTCGTAGCCGGGGAACAAGCGGGCGGCTTCGCTGACCAGGCCACGTGACAAGCCTTCGGAGTGGCTGTCGCCGACGACAAGGATCTTGGGCCGGGCGGGGCTGCCCGGGATGAAGCCGACGCAATAATTTTCCGGCGCAAACGGAAACCGTGTCCGGCACAGCTCCTGATTCTCGGCTGCGCGGTACTTGAATTGCCGGTTGATCTGCGAGAACTCCGCGACCCGGGACTCGATGCCTTCCTGCCCGACGATCCAGAGCCCGGCTATCCCGATGCCGCACATCAGGCACAGGAGTACGAGAGCGTTGCGGGAAACCGACTTCATGCCGCCCGACGGCCGGCGAATGGGCAATTCCACGTACCGGTAGGTCAGCCAGGCCAGCGCGAACGAGGCGCATACCGCGGACAGCCCCAGGGTGCGCGAGGGCGCTTCCGATTCGATGATCCTGGCGAACGACAGCAGCG
>JANXPQ010000004.1 GCA_025357235.1 Betaproteobacteria bacterium | reverse complement strand
TCCGGATTCTCGTGGAAGCGGCGGGAGATTTTTTCATAGGCCGGATCGGCGCGCAGGGCGATGTCCGAGGTGAGCATCGAGGGGGCGATGCGCTTGGCGGCGTCATGCGCATGGGGTACGGTGCCTTCCCCTGCGCCGTTTTTCGGCCGCCACTGGTGGGCACCCGCCGGGCTCTTGGTGAGTTCCCATTCGTAACCGAAGAGGTTTTCAAAATAATTGTTGCTCCAGCGGGTGGGGGTGGTGGTCCAGGTGACTTCGAGGCCGGAACCCGTAGCGTTGCCGCCTTTGCCGCTGCCAAAGCTGCTCTTCCAGCCAAGCCCTTGTTCTTCGAGGCCGGCAGCTTCCGGGGCGGGGCCGACCAGCGCCGCGTCTCCCGCACCGTGGGTTTTCCCGAAGGTGTGGCCACCAGCGATGAGTGCCACGGTTTCCTCGTCGTTCATGGCCATGCGGGCGAAGGTCTCGCGGATGTCTCGGGCAGACCCGAGCGGGTCCGGCTTACCATTCGGGCCCTCTGGGTTCACGTAGATGAGGCCCATCTGAACGGCGGCGAGCGTTGGCGAGTTGGCGGTCTCCGCTGTAGCGCTCGTCTCCCATCCACTTCGACTCCGGCCCCCAGAAAACGTCCGCCTCCGGCTCCCAGATGTCGGCGCGTCCGCCGGCGAAGCCGAAGGTCTTGAAGCCCATCGACTCCAGCGCGACGTTGCCGGTCAGGACCAGCAAGTCCGCCCAGGAGATCTTGCGCCCGTACTTCTGCTTGATCGGCCACAGCAGGCGGCGCGCCTTGTCGAGGTTGCCGTTGTCCGGCCAGCTGTTGAGCGGCGCGAAGCGCTGCGCCCCTCTGCCGGCGCCGCCGCGGCCGTCAGCGATGCGGTAGGTACCGGCGGCATGCCAGGCCAGCGGATGAAGAAAGGCCCGTAGTGCCCGTAGTCCGCGGGCCACCACTCTTGCGAGTCGGTCATCAGGGTGCGCAGGTCTTGCGTGTTCGGTGACGACTTCGCAGTGACAGCGGGCCAGCGCGCTACTTGCGTTTCGGGCGGGCTGTCTTTTGTGTCTTCGCGTTCGCCCGCGGCCCCGCGCGGGCAGCCGCCCTGGAGGCTGATGCCGCTGCACGGCAGGACCGGCAGTGTCCCCAGTAGATGACCTCGGCCTCGTCGATCTTGAAGCCGTGATCGTCGTCCGCGGTGAGGCAGGGCACCGCCCCGACCGCGCAGTCCACGTCGAAGACCAAGCCGCACCCGCGGCAGACCAGATGATGATGATTGTCGCCCACCCGGTCCTCGTACCGGGCTACCGAGCCGGACGGCTGGATGCGGCGGACGAGCTGCTGCTCGACCAGGACGTTGAGCGTGTCGTAGACCGCCTGCCGGGAGATGGTCCCGATGACCGCCCGGACGTCGTCGGCCAGCTCTTCGGCGGTGGCGTGGGGGCGGGAGGAGACCGCGCTCATCATCGCGAGCGGCTGGGCGGTGACGTGCACGCCGCGCTGGCGCAGGACTTGGTGCAGAGCCTGGTTCATGGGCGGCATGGATAACCAAGTTCTGGATCATGTCAAGATTCAGTGGATGCCTAAACTTGGGCACCCGCGCTCGTCCATGCGAGCGTCGGCCCGTTACAGCATGACGGTTGGTGCTCCGAGGAAGTCCATCGCGGGAGGCGAGGCCGAAAACGAGTGCATCGAGGGCGACTCCGGTGGAGCTCGTTTCGAGACCGCCTTCATTTTTGTTGGGCGCATTCGCAACGCACTGCAACTTGATTGTCCCTCCGCCGTAGCGTAGCACCGCCAGCGCTTCGCCGCCGTTCGTGCACGCCCCGACAACCGGAGCCTCTCCATGTCCCCTACAGTACGCAGGTTGGCTGTTGCGGCCATTGGACTTTCGCATTCGCCGTCCGCGCGGGGCCCCCCGCTTCCGAACACCTCCTTCGCGCGCGCAACATGATCTTCGGCAGCGAGAATGTCGACCAACGGCCCGCTCAGGTCGACCGGGAGAAGGTGATTTTCTCCTGGCTGACCAACGCAACGCTGGCCGCATCCATCAAGGGACATGTCGTGCTCCTCGACACCTTCGTCCACCGCGCCGAAATCGTCCCTGGCCGGACACTGTTCGTGGCGGCGGCGGAGACCTGCAACGAATTGCGGGGCGACGCCGTCCGCTTCGTCGGGCGGAAACGGCAGGGCGGCGAGAACGACGACTGAAGCTTCGCCAGGTGTCGAGTTCGAATGCTGTGATTGGAGGAATACACAATGAAGAAGAAATCAGTCCTGCTGGTCTTCGTGGTATCCGCGCTGGCCCTCACTTCTCGGGCAGTCAATGCGCAAACCAACCCCGTCGAAGCGACCTGGGACACCGATCAAGTCCGGTCCACACCTGTCCCGCACCGCTATATCCACGGGCTCATCCGGTCGCACGTCAAATTCCAGGTCCTTCTGCCCGTTTCGTGGAATGGAAAGATCGCCATCTTCACCCGGGGCTTCTCGGGAACCGAGCTCAGCACTGGCGCCTTTCAGTCGGCGGCGCTCACCAAGGGCTACGCCTTTGCCTCGTGCGACGAAGGCTGGTTCCGCCCGACCATCGCCAACAATCCCCAGGATGACTACTACGAATCGCGGCAGAGCCTGGTCGAGCTGACGGTCTATACCAAGGCGCTGGTGGCGACCCAGTACGGAGCGGCGGCGTCGCGCACTTTGCTCGTCGGCAGCTCCAATGGAGGCCACCATACCCGGTGGATGGTCGAGGCGTATCCGCTGATGTTCGACGGCGGCATCTCGGGGTTTGGCTACAACTCGCAACTCACCCAATGGGGCAGCGTGTCGCGGGTGGTGCGCAACTATGACATCATCGCGCCGCGCATTGATGACATCATCGCGGCGCGCGCCGCCAACCCGCAGTGGGATCCTTTCCGGCAGCCACTTTCGCCGCCGCTGAGCCACCCGCAACTGGTGGCCTTGCGCAATATCTACGACATCCCGATGGAGCTCACCAACGGCTTCAAATACAACGACGGCCGCTGGTTCGGCTCCGAGGCGAATTGGAAGGCCTTATACACTGCCCTGCTCGGTTACCTTCGCGATTCCGTCCCCCGCTGGGACGAGACCTACCGCCCGAGCGGCGGGCGGCCCACCGACGCCGAAGTCAAGCTCTGGAATCCGTTGAACAGCCCCGCGTACGTTCAGATCGACATGCGACGCGAGGATTGCACCGGCCATCTCGCCCGGCCGCTCATCATCATGCACGGGTCGGCCGATCCGATCGTCGGGACTGGTGAAGCCGAGGGGTACAAGAACCTGGTCGCGCGGACCATTGGACGAAGGGGGGCGGAGAACCTGCTGGCCGTCTATTACATCGCCGGGATGGGGCACGGCGGGACGCAGTTCGACAAGCTGATTCCCGCCCAGATCGACGCGCTGGAGGCGATGATTGATTATCAGCAAAGCAATGGGGTGCATGGAGCGCCTGCTCCAGCGTCGATCGGAATCTATCCTCGCGAGCCGGTGACCGGCCCGGGCAACAGCCTCGGGTTCTACGACCTGCCACACCACGACGACGGGGCCGACGATTGAAGCGGATCTCTCTGCGGAGCTACGGAGTCGGCCCAAGTCGAGGGCCGGCTCCGTGCCGCTTCCCCGCTGAAGTCCGCACCGTGCTGACCAGGATGAGGGGCAAGAATCATAGTGTGTGGCGGGAATCGGTGAAGGGATCCGCTATTCCCGCCCTCTCACCTCGAAACATCACCGTCTCCTCCTCCTCACCGTGAAAGCGACGACCAGCCAGATGCTCCAGGCCTCGACACCACCCGTCCCGCAATGAGATCCGCCCGATGATCCGGGCGCTCCACCATTGGTGCCCTGACCCGCATCCGGCAACTTGATCCCGAGGACCTGCTGGATGCGGCCCCAGTGGGCCGCGCAGTTGGCCTGGACGGAGGGGCACGAGAGCGGGCCCAGAATCTGCGTGAAGCTCATCGTTCCGTGAAACGTCGCCCCATGATCGTCGCTGTACCCGAGGCTGTACCCGTCCAGGAACAGATCGGCACAGGCGTAGATGCGGCTCGTTCCGGGCCGCTGTCCGAGGCAGCGCAGGTGGGGCGCGTCCTGTGCCGTGAACCCAATAACGCCTGCTGGCTGCACGTACAGCTTCCCGGTTCGCGTGCCGGCATAGACGGCTCCGTCCCCGGCCCTCAGGAACGAGGAGAACTGCGCGATTGCAGGGATGGCCATCTGAAAGGTCTGCCCGCCATCCACCGTCATCATCATCGCATCGGACACGCCGCCCGAAAGCCGCAGGTAGACCCTCTTCTCGTCGGCAGGGTCGATGGCGAGGATGCGCGGCTCGGCGCCGGAAGGAATCGGCAGCGTCATCGCCGTCCACTGGGCCCCGTAGGTGGTGCTGAGGAGGAGCCTTGCCGGTCCCCTGGGGGTGGAGGTGGATCGCGAAGTGGCGTAGATGACGCCCGGCTTCGAACGCGCGATCTCGACGCCCGTCAACAAGTCGGTCGTGTCGTAGAGGTGCGGCGCGTCGAAGGTTGTGCCGCCATCATGCGAGCCGACGATGTAGCTCGCAGTCGTCGTGACCACGATGGCGAGGACGAAGGACGCATCGTTCGGATCGGGAAAGAAGTCGGCCACCGTCGACCCAGCCACCGAGCCCGTCGACACCGGCCAGGTGCAGGCAACGTCGGAGGAGCGGGTCACGGTGACGGAGTCGGCCAGCAGGGCGTCGTCGGCCGTGACCTGATAGAAGCTCACGCTCGCATAAGCGAGGGCGGCATTCGAGCTCGACACGATCCACGGCTCGCAGCTGTAACGCCAGGTCAGCCCGTCGTCTTCCGACACGAGCAGGCCGAAATTCGCTCCCAGGTAGATCCGGTGCGGAGCCTTGGGGGAAAAGTGGACGCTGAACTCGTCGGGGAAGGCGCCGTTCGCGCGCGCGTTGGTTGCGGTGAAAGCGATCGCTGCGAGGGCGAGCAGGCGGGAGGGGAAGCCCTGATGGTGGGTCATGACGGAGTGTCGGGGTTTTTCCTCGCGGAGGGTTCGCATATCAAGTCGCGCCGCGTCAGCGATCGGGAAGCGGGTTGACCTGTGACCGATCCGTCGTCGAAGGTGGGCGCGTGCGCAAGCTCCTCGGGTCACTGCCTCAGAGGTTGGGACTTCGCG
>JANXPQ010000002.1 GCA_025357235.1 Betaproteobacteria bacterium | reverse complement strand
CGGTGATCGGCGATACGCCAACCACATTGGCGAGCGCCTCGAACGCGTGAGCGTTTACTTGGGTAATCGCTAGCACGGTTGCTACCGCAATCGATATTTTGTTCATGACCTGCCCCTCCTGGCTTGGCTTGGAAATGGATGGTGCTGCCTGCTCTAACGCATTGGTACGCGGCCGGTTGCAGGAGTTTTGTAACGTACTGTAGAAATCAGGAGAAAGTTGAAAGGTAAAAGGTGAAAGAGGAAGGCTGCTTTAGGGTCTGTTAGCCCTGAACTTTTCCCTTTCCCCGTTTGGCTTTGACCTCGCTTCTCTCGTAATTCAGGCACAATCCCCCCCGGTGAGGAGCGAACAAGAAAATAACAGCGGTGTGGCGCGCGATGGGGTGGATTCCACTTACGCGTGGACCCGGCTGGTGCTGGCACTGATCCTGTCGACCATCGGCGGGGTCGGCATGTGGTCGGTGGTCGTGGCGTTGCCCGCGGTGCAGGCCGAGTTCGGGGTGGCGCGCGCGGATGCCTCTCTTCCCTATACGCTGACGATGCTTGGTTTCGGCGTCGGCGGCATCGTCCTGGGCCGGATGTCGGATCGTTTCGGGATCCTGGCCCCGGTCATCATCGGCATCTTCTGTCTCACGCTTGGATACGCCGCCGCCGCCTCGGCCTCCACGCTCTGGCAATACTCGATTGCGCACGGCCTGCTCATCGGCTTCGGCAGTTCGGCAACCTTCTCGCCGCTGCTTGCCGATACGTCGCACTGGTTCGCCCGCAGGCGCGGCATCGCCGTGGCCATCATCGCCAGCGGCAACTACCTCGCCGGAACGCTGTGGCCGTCGGTGGTGCAGCATTTCATCGAGACCAGCGGATGGCGGCACACCTTCTTCGGCATCGCGATTTTCTGCGCGGCCACCATGATTCCCCTGGTGCTTACGCTGCGCAGGCGGGCGCCGGGAGAACACGGCCACGCACCCGCCTCCACGCAAGTGTTGGCAGTCCGCGCTCGTCCGCTGGGAATGTCACCGCTGGCATTGCAGAACCTGCTGATCATCGCCGGCGTAGGCTGCTGTGTCGCCATGTCCATGCCGCAGGTGCACCTGGTCGCCTATTGCGGGGACCTTGGTTACGGCGCCGCGCGCGGCGCGCAGATGCTGTCGCTGCTGCTTGCATGCGGCATCGTCAGCCGCCTCGTGTTCGGCTGGATCTCCGACCGCATCGGCGGATTGCGCACGCTGCTGATCGGGTCGAGCCTGCAGTGCTTCGCGCTGTTTCTGTTCCTGCCGTTCGACGGCCTCGCTTCGCTCTATGTCATCTCGGCCCTGTTCGGGCTGTTCCAGGGCGGCATCGTCCCGTCTTATGCGATGATCATCCGCGAGTATTTCTCGCCGAAGGAGGCCGGCACGCGCATCGGCATCGTGCTCACCGCGACCATGGTGGGCATGGCGCTGGGCGGCTGGATGTCCGGCGTGATCTTCGACCTGACCGGTTCGTACCGGGCCGCATTCATGAACGGCATTGCCTTCAATCTCGTGAACATGGCGATTGCATTGATGCTGCTCGGCAGAAGCAGAAAAATGCCCCTGGCCACTTATCCCAAAGGACGAACATGACCACATCGGTGTCGCGCCGACGCTTTGTTGCAGGCGCCTCGGCAACGGCGGCATTGGCCGCAGCAGGACTGTCCGTGACGGCACGCGCAGACAATGCGATTGCCTTGCGCATTTCTTCTTCGCTGACTGCTGACCAGAACTCGGCGCACTACATCTGGTACCAGCGTTTCGCCGCCAACCTGAAAACCGCGCTGGGTGCCCGGCTTACGCCCGATTTTTTTCCGAACAGCCAGCTCGGCAAGGAAGCCGACGTGGTGCAGCAGGTCAAGGTCGGCTCGATCGACATCATGCTGACCGGTTCCTCGATCTGGGCCACGGTAACGCCCGAATTCGGCATGCTGGACCTGGGCTATTTGTTCGACAGCTACGCGCACATGGCCAGGTCGCTCGACGCAGGTGTGGGCGCGAGCCTCGCGGAAATCCTGCGCAATCGCACCGGGTGCACGATCATGGGATGGGGATCGCACTTTGCAGCGCGCAGCGTCTATACCAAGGCGCCGGTGACATCGCTCGCGGAACTGAAAGGCGTGAAGCTGCGCGTGTTGCCGACCAGCGCCTTCATCGATACCTTCAAGCTCATGGGTGCGGTGCCCACGCCGATCCCGTTCAACGAGCTTTACACCGCCGTGCAGACCGGCGTGGTCGACGGCTTCGAGCACGACGCCTCGACTGTCCTCGCCACCAAGCTCTACGAAGTGACGCATCACTGTTTTCTGACCGAGCATCTGTTCCCGCCGATGGTCGCCGTAGTCGGCAAGCGCGGGCTCGACAAGATTGCCGCGGACATCCGCCCGGCGTTTCTGCAGGCGGCGCAGGAGGCGAGCCGGTATCAGCGCGCGCAGGCCGCGGAGAAGGGGCGCGCGGCGTTCGAGGAACTGAAGAAGCTGGGCATTGTTTTCCATCCCATGGCGAAGCCGGAGCGCGACGGGTTGCGCAAGCTGATGGAAAGGCAGCTCTGGCCAGCGTTCGCGAACCAGTATCCGCCCACGAAGCCCTTGTTCCAGGCGGTCGCCGCCGCACGCTAGGCCAGCGCGGCGCAAGCGGGGACGCTGCATGAAAGACAACGCCAGTTACGTCTCCCGGTTTTCCAGGCCGCGCTCCGCGCACCATGCCTTGGGCGGGCTGCTGGCCGCGACGGAAATTTTCGCGGCCGTGGTGCTGGCCGCCGACGTGCTGGTGGTGTTGTGCTCGGTCGTCTGGCGTTATTTCCTGCACGATCCGGTGGACTGGGCGGAAGAAATTGCGCGCGCCCTGATGGGCATGCAGGTCTTCCTCGGCGCGGCGACGACGCTGGCACACGCGCAGCATGTCGGCATCGACAGCTTCCGCAACCTGTTTCCTCCCGCCTGGCGCCCGGTGTTGATCCAGCTTTGCCACTGGATCGTCGTCGTAGTTGCGCTTGCGTTGTTGCTGTCTTCCTGCGCGCTGTTCGCCGATTCGCGCGGCCAGACTACGCCGATCGGGCTGCCGCAGTGGATCTACATCGGTCCGGTCGTGATCGGCAGCGCACTCATGCTGCTGTTCGGCATTGCCAGTGCGCTCGAAGGTCCGGGCGGGACTGTGTGGGGCACGCTGGCTTTGGCAGTCGTCATGGCCGCCGCAGTCTGGAGTTGGAATGCCGCAATGCCCGCGCAGGCGGCCACACCCATGATGCTGCTTGCCACCGGTTTCGTGCTGAGCATCGTCGCCGGCCTGCCGATCGCGTTCGCGCTGGCGTTTTCCGCGCTGCTTTACTTTCTCGCCGATCCCTCGCTGCCGATGCTGGTGTACTCGCAGCAGGTGCTGTCGGGCATGGATCATTTCGTGTTGCTGGCGATTCCCTTCTTCGTGCTGGCCGGCCTGCTGATGGAGGCGAACGGCATGTCGTCGCGGCTGATCGAATTGTTGCTGCGCATGTTCGGGCGCGTGCGCGGCGGGTTGAACCTGATCATCATCACCGCGACGGCTTTTTTTTCGGGCGTGTCCGGCTCGAAGCTCGCCGACATCGCCGCCGTTGGCGGCATCATCATGCCCGCGGTACGCCGCACCCGGCAGGATCCGAACGATGCCGCGGGGCTGCTGGCCGCCTCGGCAGTCATGGCGGAAACCATTCCGCCCTGCATCAACATGATCATCATGGGGTTCGTCGCCAACATTTCCATCGGCGGATTATTCATCGCCGGCCTGGTGCCGGCGGCGTTCATGGCGCTATCCCTCGCGCTGGTGGCCTACGCCTTCGGCTCGCGCATCGATCCCGACTCGGCGTTCGAAAAGCGCCGGGCGATGGTGCCGCTGATCGGCGGAGCACTGGTCGGACTGGTCATGATCGCGATGATCGGCAAAGGCGTGACGTCCGGCATCGCGACGTCGACGGAAGTGTCCGCGTTCGCGGTGGCATACGCGCTGGTCGTGGGCGGACTGGCGTTTCGCGAACTGAACGCGCACAGCGTGCTGCGCCTGTTCGTGCGCTCGGCGTCGATGGCCGGCAGCATTCTTTTCATCGTCGCGGCGGCTTCGAGCGTGTCCTTCGCGCTGACCATCCAGCAGATCCCGCAGCAGCTTTCCGGGTTCATGATGGACCTGGGGCACCGCTTCGGCGCCGACGGCTTCGTACTCGCCTCGACCCTGCTGATGATCGCATTCGGCGCGATTCTCGAGGGGGCACCGGCGCTGATCATCTTCGGGCCGCTGTTGACGCCGATCGCGCTGCAGCTCGGCGTCTCGCCGCTGCACTTCGGCACCGTCATGGTGGTGGCGATGGGATTCGGGCTGTTCTCCCCGCCGGTCGGACTGGGTTTGTTCGCCACCTGCTCGATCACCAGCACCGAACTGAAGGATGTGATCGGGCCGATGGCGAAGTATCTCGCGGTCCTGTTCGTCGCCCTCCTGGTACTCGTATTCGTACCGGCGTTTTCGCTCTGGCTGCCGGCGCGATTCGGGTTCGGCTGATCACCTCATCCCCCGGGCACACGGACACGTTACCGACAAAGTCGGCCGATTGCGGGAAGTGTGCCAAGCTCCGCCGCCCGCCCCGGATGGCGCTGCCAACGCCGTGTCGGCGGAGTTCCTCCCCTGGGCAGAGAAGGAGCTGAAATGCCGGACGGCGACGAACTGTCGCCTGGTTTTCCATCTCCCTCTCCCCCGGTGGCGGGGGAGAGGGCTGGGGTGAGGGGGTTAGTGCAGTTGAGGTTTTTTGAGGAGGTCGTTGCGGTCGACCGATTGCAGGCTCACGTTGAGCAACGAGCCTTCGCGGGCCAACGTCAGTGGAATTGCCGTGCCGGCGGCGCCGAGCTGCCAGATTCTGCGGAACATGTCCGCAAGGGATGCAACGCGCTGGCCGGCAACTTCGAGCACAATGTCGCCGTGGCGGATGCCGGCACGTTGTGCAGGGCCCGCCTCGGCCAGTCCGCCGACGACGACCTGGCTGCCCGTTTGCGCCGCATACATTCCCAGCCACGGGCGCGGCGCGCGGTTCGGGCCACCGAACTTCAGCATGTCGTCCAGGATCGGTTCGAGCAGGTCGATTGGCACGACCATGTTGCCTTGCGCCTGTTTGCCCTCGTACGCCTCTTCCACGAGCAGCGAGCCTATGCCGAGCAGCCGGCCATCCATTCCCACTATCGCGGCACCTGCCCATTGCGGATGCGCGGGCGCGGTGAACACGGCCTCGTCGAGCACGTATTCCCAATATCCGGCGAATTCGCGCTTGGAGGTGATTTTCGCTTTCAATGCGTGCGCCCGCCCGCCGTGGCTGATGACGATGACGTCGTCACCGATTGCGCAGGAGGAGGCGCTGCCGCGCGGCAGCGCCGATACACCCAGCCGGCCCAGCGGCTGCACCAGCCCGAATCCGGTGGCCTGGTCGTAAGCCAGCGGGTACCCGGCGAGCGCCAGGCCGCTATTGGTCGTCAGCCAGATGCTGCGGGCTTCGGTAATGAGGTAGCCAATGGTGAGGACGAGGCCGTTGTCGCGGATGACAATGCCGTTGCCGGCGCGTTCGGTGCCGAGAATGGAGGCCGTGAAGGCGTCTTCGGGAATTTCCGAGCGCAGTTGCACGACTGCGTCGAGCGCCGAGTCCAGGTCGAACCGCAATTCCTCCTGCTGCGGTTGCATGCCCTTCGGAAACGCCCAGTTGCCCTGCTCGGCCATGAAGAAATCCGGATTGCGCCCGTGATTGACGGCGACCGGGAATCTTACGCGATTCGATGAAACCCTTGAAGTTTCAGGCGGCCTGCAGCCTGGGTGACGCGATCGGCACTTCGCGGATGGGCAGGTTGACCAGGGCCGCAAAGGTGGCGAGCCCGGCATCGAGGTACCACATCACCGTGTAGTCACCGAGGTTGACGACGGCAAGTCCGCCCAGCCAGGCGCCGAGGAAAGCGCCGATCTGGTGGGACAGCAGCGTCAGGCCGAAGAGGGTGGCCAGGTAGCGGGTGCCGAACAGCTTGCCGACGATGGTGGCAGTCGGCGGCACGGTCGCAAGCCAGGTCAGTCCGAGGCCCGCAGCAAAGAGATAGAACGTCAGCGCAGTTTTAGGCGCGGCGAGATAGATCAGGATCAGCACCGCGCGCGAACTGTACATCCAGAACAGAATATATTTGCTGCGATAGCGTTGCGTTCCCCAGCCGGCCAGCAGGCTGCCCGCGATGTTGGACAGGCCGATGATCGCCAGCGACCAGCTTGCCACCTGCGCCGAAAGTCCGCACAACTGTACTTCCCCCGGCAGATGCGTGATCAGGAAGGCGATATGGAATCCGCACGTGAAGAATCCGGCGTGCAGCAGCAGGTAGCTGCGATCCTTCATCGCATCGCGCAGCGCAGCTTTCATGCCCTTGTCGGCGGGATTGGCGGCCACCGAGCGCGCAGCTTCCGCGGCGGTCACGGGTTTGCCACGCAGCGCGCGGGTGATCGGCAGGGCGGCCAGTGCGATCCCGGCGATCGACCACATCGCACCCATCCAGCCCAGCGCGCCGATCAGGCCTTGCGTGATCGGCGCGAATACGAATTGCCCGAACGATCCGCCGGCATTGATGATGCCGGCAGCCATGCCGCGTTTTTCCGGCGGCATGTGCCGCGCGGCCGACCCGATCAACACCGAGAAGCTTCCCGCGCCCGCGCCCGCCGCCACCAGGATGCCGAGCGAAAATATCAGGCCCATGGAGGTCGTCATGAGCGGCGTGATCGCCGAGCCGAGCGCGAGCAGGAGGATGCCGCCGACGAGTACGCGTCCCGGACCGTAGCGGTCGGCAATCGCCCCCGCGATCGGCTGCACGGCGCCCCAGACGAACTGGCCGATCGCCATGGCCAGGCTGATGGTGGCGATGCCGAGTCCCGTGGAGGTATTGAGCGGCGACAGGAACAGACCCTGCGACTGCCGCGATCCCATGGTGACCATCAATAATGCGGCGGCGAGCAGGACGACGAACCAGTAGGAGCGGTTTTCGTTGCGGGAAGACATGGCTAGTTATCCTCTGGAAGGGCGGGCTTGAGGCGCGACAGGGCCTGATCGAGCTGGGCGTGGAAGTTGGCGACGAAATCCCGGCCGAGGTGCTGCTCGAGCGCGAGCTGGGCCTGCCGCCAATACTTGCGCGCCGCGTCGCGGGCGCGGGTGCCGCTCGCAGTGCGCACGATCAGGCGCTGCCGCGCGTCGGTACCAGACGACTCCGCAACCCAGCCTTGTTCCAGCAAGGGTTGCAGGCTGCGAGTCAGCGTCGTGCGATCGATCTCCATGCGGTCGGCCAGCGCGGTCAACGCCTGCGGAACTTCCGACAATTGCGCCAGCAGCGAGTACTGGGAAAGCTTCAACCCGCTGTCGCGCATGTGGTGCTCATAGAACGCGGTGATGCGCCGCGTAAGACGGCGCAGCCTTGCCCCGGTGCAGACGAGCGGTTGCGGGCTTTGCGCAGCGCTCCCGGCGGCCATTGCCGCTCGCGCAGATTTCGGACGACTGGCAATGGTGGCGGTGGTCACTTATGAAAAACCCCATTAACGTGCATATACACCTACTTTAGCACAACCCGAAAATTACGGTGCGGGAGCCGTCAATCGCGTCTGGACGAAGGGCGAAAAAAAGCCCGGTTTCCCGGGCTTTTCCTGCGCCTGCGGACTGTGGCTCAGAATTCCTTCGACGCCTTCGAGAAGGAGTCGCGCAGCGCGTCGTAACTCTTCGCGAAGCCCTCTTTGACCTCATCCCAGGCATTCGCGGAACTGCGCTTCAACTCGCCGTAGCTCTGGGACAGATCCTGGCGCTGCTGGCGCAGCATCTTCATCGTATCCTGCGCGTGCTTGCGCGCCGAAGCATTCATCTTGTCCCAGTCCCTGTTCATCTTGCTTTCGAAACGATCGATGCGCGCATCGGCGTCCGCGAGGACGCTTTTCGCGTTCTTCAGGGCTTCATCGCGCTGCTCCGCGGAATAGTTCTTGATCGCGTGCGCCGTCTCGTCGATCTTTTGCGAAACGTCCTTGCCGGTGGTCTTGCCGCCGGTACTCTCGGCGGCAAACGTCATCGGTGCGCCGGCCAGCAAAAAGGCCAGGAACAGCGTCAGTGCAGTGATCTTCCAGATATCGGTATTCATTGGATTCTCCTTTGATGAGCCTATCCGGCGATCCGTGGATTCGAAGCGCAGACGGTCAGGAAATAACGGACTTGGGGCGGAACCGGAATGGCAACGATCCGATGAGCGAATCGTCATGGAACTATAGGCAGGTCATCCGCGGAAAAGTTCCCCGTCATAACCGCGGAGGGCGTGGCAGAAGGGCGCCCGGATTACCCGGCCGCAACGACGTAATCCTGCATGCGGCTGCGCAGTGTTTCCGGAATCGGCACCGCCTTCAGGGTTTCCTTGGAGAAAATGCAGATGGTGTGGCGGCACTTCAGGCACGCGCGCCCGTCGATGCTGGCATTGAAACCGAGTTCGATCGAACTGTTGCCGAGCCGCAGAATCGACAGTTCGATGACGAGCGTGTCGCCGAAATGCGCCGGGCTCAGGAAGTCGCATTGCGTGCCGACCGTCGGCGTGCCGAGCTGCCTCTTCATCAGGAAGTCGGCGAAACGCTCCTGCAGTCCGAGGTTGAACCAGTCTTCCATCGCATCGTGCAGCAGATCGAAGAAGCGTGGAAAGTAAACCTGGCCGGCGGGATCGCAATGCGAGAAGCGGATTGGATATTCGACGCGAAAGACTTTTCCCATGATCGGCTCAGCGCAGCAACTTGCCCGGCATGGCGCCGGTGTGCTGGTCGTCGCACAGCGTTTCGACCCCGGCAACGAAAGTATGCCGATAACCGTCCGCGCGCTGCATCAGCCGGCGCCCGCCGGCCGGCAAATCGTAGACGACCTCGTGCTTGCGCATGCCCAGTTTGTCGAAATCGATGATGTTGAGGTCGGCACGGTAACCGGGGGCGAGCACGCCACGGTCCTTCAACCCGTATGTCACAGCGCAATCCCGGGTCTGCTTGCGTACCAGGAACTCCAGCGGCAGTTGCGCGCCGCGTTTGCGATCTCGTGCCCAGTGCGTCAGCAGGAAGGTGGGCGAACTGGCATCGCAGACCGTGCACACGTGGGCACCGCCATCGGCGATGCCCATGACGGTCGCTTCGTCTTCGATCATCTCGCGGATGTTGTCGAGATTGCCTTCGGTATAGTTCTCGAACGTTTCGACCAGAAGTTGTTTGCCATCGCGCGCCATCATTGCATCGAGCGCCAGCGCCCACGGGCTGGACCCCGTGGCTTGCGCCCGCGCCCCGATGCTGAGGGAAGGATGCGGCTCGTAATCGTAAGTGTCGTCGACCACGTAAATCCTGCCGAGCGCATCGGCGATGCGCTTTGTATGCTCGTCCGCCGGCCTATCCTCGACCAGTTTGCGCCGCAGGGCCGGATCGCGCTGCAACTGCTCGACGCGCCGGGCCGGCGTCAGATGGTTCATCGCGAGCCATGCCGGGTGCGAGGAAAACGGATGGATGGTGGTTTCCAGGCCCATCATCACGCCGATCGGCCGGCAGCCGACCTGTCCGTTCACATCCATGCCCGCCTTGCGCGCCTCGTGGATCTGCGCGCGCGTCTCGCGCCACAGGTCGGGCGCGTTATTGACTTGCAGCAGCAAAACCGACAAAGGCCTGCCGGCCACTTGCGCCGCTGCGCGCAATATTTCGAATTCGCCGGGACCGAAATCGGAATTCACTTCGATGACGCCGCGCCCGGCCCGTTTCATGGCGGCCGCGAGGCCGAACAGTTCGGGCTCGCGCGCGGACAGGCTTGGCGTGGATCGTCCATCGGCAGCGCGGTGCTTGATGGTGCGCGAAGTGGTGAATCCGAGCGCGCCGGCATGCAACGCCTCTTCCAGCAGTTCGCCCATCTGCGCGATTTCATCGTCTTTCGGAATGGCGGCGTGATCGGCGCCGCGATCGCCCATCACATAGAAGCGCAGGGCGGAATGCGGGACCTGCGCGCCCACGTCGATGACCTTGGGCGCCGCTTCGAGCGCATCGAGATAATCGGGAAAGGATTCCCAGTCGAACTTCACGCCTTCGGCGAGCACCGTGCCGGGAATATCCTCCACGCCTTCCATCAGGTTGATCAGGTAAGGCGAGGCGCCTTTGCGCACCGGCGCGAAGCCGACGCCGCAGTTGCCGAACACCACCGTGGTCACGCCATGCCAGGTCGAGGGCGTCAGATACGGATCCCAGGTGGCCTGGCCATCGTAATGGGTGTGGATGTCGACGAAGCCCGGCGTGACCAGCAATCCGCTGGCATCGATTTCGCGGCGTCCGCGACCGATGTCGCCGCCGACGGCCGCAATGCGTTCGCCGTCGACCGCCACATCGGCGATGCGGCGCGCAGCGCCGGTGCCGTCGACGACCGTGCCGTTGCGTATTACGAGATCGTGCATGAAGCTCCTCCGGTTTTCTTGTTATGGAACGGCGAAACACACCGCCGCGCCGGTTCGTTCTTATAGTCCAAGGCTTGCGGCCGCGCAACCCTGAATCCTGCCTACCTATTGAAAATAAGGACTTCAACCATCCGCGTCCTCTGCGGTGAGCGCGTTGTTTTTGGGGGAGCGGTGAACGCGTTGATTTAGGGTATTGTTACTAGACTGACCAAATCAAGAATTCGAAGTGAATAAACCTTCCGCGTGGCGACTCGCGATTTCCGGATTGCTTGCGCTGGCCATCGCCATCGGCCGCTTTGCGTTCACGCCCATCCTGCCGATGATGCAAAAGGATTACGGCCTGACGCTGCGCATGGCCGGCTTGCTGGCCTCGGTGAATTATGTCGGCTATTTTATCGGCGCGCTGTCGGCGATCTGGATCCGTGCGGCGACGGTGACGGTGGTGCGCTTTTCAGTGGTGACGGTGGCCCTGCTCACCGGTGCCATGGGGTTTTTTCATCATCCCGCCGCATGGCTGCTGCTGCGGGGACTCGCAGGCGTGGTAAGCGCATGGGTCCTGATATTCGCCTCGTCCTTTATCCTCGGGCAGCTTGCGGCACAGGGTAGAGGACAACTCGGCGGCGTGGTGTTCAGCGGCGTCGGATTCGGCACTGCACTGACCGGCGCATTCTGTCTGTTGTTCCTGAATCTGTCATGGTCGGCCGACCAGGCCTGGGTCGCGACCGGCGCCATCGCGCTGTTGCTCACCGTTTTGTGTTGGCCTGGCTATCGCGATGCGACGCAGGCGCGAGCCGCAACGAAAGCGGCGGCCTCGCCGCTGCGGCTGCGCACGCACGCGCTCGTTATCGTCTGCTACGGAATTCTCGGCTTCGGCTACATCATTCCGGGCACCTTCCTGCCGGCCATGGCGAGACAGATCCTTCCCGACCCGGCGGTGTTCGGCTGGGCCTGGCCGATATTCGGCAGCGCGGCATTCGTTTCGACTCTGCTGGCCGGCCGGCTGGCGGCGCATCTGTCGAATCGGCGCATCTGGGCACTGTCGCACGTCGTCATGGCGCTCGGCGTGGCGATGCCCGTGTTGCTGCCGGGCGCGGCCGGTATCGTGATTGCGGCGTGCTGCGTGGGCGGCACGTTCATGGTGGCCACCATGACCGGCCTGCAGGAGGCGCGCATCCTGGCGCCCGATCACGCATCGCGACTGATCGCGGCGATGACCGCAGCTTTCGCGGTGGGACAGATAGTCGGCCCGTTGCTGGTGAGCCTGGTGGCCGATTCGAAAAATGGAATGAACGCGCTGTTGATGGGAGCTTCAGTCTTGTTGCTGGCCAGTGCGGCGGCCTTGTTTCGTCGCTAAAGCCGCGATCATGTCCCGGCCACGTTGAGCACTTCGTAGCACGCGCCCATGGTGTGGTAGTCGGTTTTTCCCGCGGGGGATTTTTCGTCGCCGGTGCGTTTTGCCAGCAGCGCCGCCGCTGCGAGCGATTCCGCCTGCACCCAGAAATATTTGTCGCCGTCGCAGAGGCTGCCGTCCGGCGCGAAACCGTAGACGAGGCCGCCGTGCTCGTCGTCCCATGCGTGTTTCATTGCGGCGTCGAACAATTCGGCCGCGCGCGGCGCCAGCCATTGCGCATCGCCCAGTCGATCGGCATGACGCTCCAGTATCAGCAACAGCTTGGCCCATTCGGCAAGATGTCCGGGCTGATAGCCCCATGGACGAAAGATGTTGGTCTTGTCGTGCCGGTTGTAATCCCAGTCCACCGACCAGTCGGCATGGTAGTGCTCCCAGACCAGCCCGTCGGCCAGCGCCGCCTGCCGTACCGTGATGTTGCGCGCCAGCTTCGCCGCGCGATCGAGATAGCGTGTCTGGCCGGTGGCATCGAACGCCGCCAGCATGGCTTCGCAGGCATGCATGTTGGCGTTTTGCCCGCGATATGGGGAGACCGCCGACCAGTCCGCAGCCGCCTCGTCCGCGTACAGGCCGGACGCCGGCGACCAGAAATTCCGCTCCATCAGGTCGAAGGTTTCGCCGATCCACGCGCGTGCCATTTCCACCCCCGCCATCGATGCATGGGCATAGGCCAGCAGGACGAATGCAAGGCCATAGCAATGATTGGTCGCGTCGGCAATGCGCCCGCCGTCGAGCAGCCAGGCATAGCCGCCGGTCGACGCATTGCGATGCCGGTCGCGAAGGAAAGCCAGGCCGTGTTGCACGGCCTGCGAGTACGCCGCATCGCCGAATCGGCGATAGGCCATCGCATAGTTGAAAATGAACCGCGTGCTGCTGACCAGGTGGCGGGTCATTGTGTCGTAGACGCTGCCGTCGTCGCGGAAAAAATGGAAGAACCCGCCGCGCGGATCGATTGCGCGCGGATGGTAGAACGCCATCGTGTGGCGGATGTGGTCGAGCAGGAATTGCGGGTCGCGGAAGTCGGGCAAGGGCTTCAGTCCATCTTCGCCAGAACGCTTTCGACCTCGACGGGTGTCGGCGGCGCCGCGCCGGGTCGCAGGCACGCGGCCGTTCCCGTGGCGACCGCGTACCGCAGATGCGTCGACCAGTCCGCACCGGGTCGGGTTATCAGGCTGCAGAGCAGTCCGCCGATGCTGGCGTCGCCCGCGCCGACCGTGTCGGCGATTTCAACCGTCGGGCAGGCTTGGTGCAGGCGCTGTGCGCCTGCATGCAGTTCCGCGCCCTGCGCGCCGAGCGTGAGCATAACGACCGCTTGCGGATTGAGCGCCTTGAGCTGCGCCAGCGCGCCGGCTTCGTCGCGCGTGCGGAACAGGCCGCGCAAATCTTCGTCGGAAACCTTGATCACATCCGCCAGGCCCGCGACGCGGACGAGAGTGGCGTCGTAGGAAGCGGTCATCAGGTTGCGGAAGTTCGGATCGAAGCTCACCTTCGCGCCCGCCGCCTTGGCGTTTTCCAGCAGGCCGATCAGCCGGCCGCGCAAGGGCTCGCGCGTGAGGCTGATGCCGCCGCAATGCAGCCATTCCACCGAGCGCGCCCATTCATGCGGAAGCAGCGCCGGATCGAAGGCGAGATCGGCGCTGTCGGTGCCGATGAAGTAATAGCGCGGCGGCGACGTCTCGTGAACGATCGCCAGCAACGGAGACTTTTCGTGTTGCTGCAGGAAGCGCATGTCCAGTCCGGACGTGCGACTGAGCGCGGCGAGCTCGTCGCCGAAATTGTCGCGGCTCACGCTGCCCGCGAACGCACTGGAAATGCCGAGACCCGCCACGACGCGAGCCACATTCCAGGGCGCGCCACCGGCGCGCGCCAGCCAATAGCCGTTTTCCTGCCGGATGAAATCGGTGAGTGCTTCGCCTGCACTCATGAAGCGCGGCCCGTCGGTGCGTGGCGGAGTCATTCCGGTTCAGGAATGTAGCGCCTGCATTACTTGCGTCCCCATGCGATCCAGGTGACCCCGGTGAGCCGCTTGTCGTGCTTGCGCCAACCTGGCGCCACCGAAGACCACGACTGGAATTCCCTTGCTTTCATGTCCGCCGCGCTCATCGGGCGTTCCTCCGCTTTTTTTAGGGACGTGGACGCAAAGATTACACGCTATCGACGGGCGTGATAATGCCGGAAATCACGACACAGCCGGCAAAATCAGGGGTACAGGCGGCGCTGTCCGCAGGCACGCCTGCGGACGGGAAACGGGAAGCGCGTCTTCAGGCCCGGGCGCCGCTGCGGCGCCGGCGATCGACCGGCAGTTCGACTTTAGTCGTGCGGCGATCGGACAGGCCGGCGCGGCGGATCAGCTCATTCCACAACGCGTCGCTGTCTTCGGACTTGAATTTCACGTAAAGCGCGACTTCCTCCGGATAAGCGTCGTCGCAGCCGAGGCGTTCGAGGTGGCGGGGATTTGTTTCCGATGAGGCATCGGCATCCCAGGCCCGCATGATGGCCTGCCACAACGCGCGCTCGAACGGTTCGTCCTGTTCGTCGAAACCGTACTGCCATTTCAGGAACGACGCTTCCGCGGGAGACAACTCTTTGCTGCGAAACTTGATGCTCATGGCTCCTCTGATTGAACATGGCCCGAAGCGGGCAGGCCGGCTCCGGCAGGGCGACAATACCACGGTCAGCGGATTTTAGTAGCCAGTGCCGTGGCCCCTGGTGTTTTTGACCGCGAGGCGGCATGAAGTTCACTGCCCGGAAGGGCGAGCCGAAAGGTCAAAGGTTAAAGGGAAAAGTGGAAATGCAAAGGCGCAGCTTTCCTTCCGTGTGGCCCGGCACGGCTGCGCTTGCGGGCTTTTCACTTTCAGCTTTTACCTTTCACCTTTCACTTTTCCTCTGATCTTATTGAAGATCGATCGCGTGCTTCTTCAGATCGTCCAGGCTGACGTAATCGAGCGTGCGCTCATGCGTGGAGTTCAGCACGACGCGCGGTGCACAGCCGGCCTTGAGCGCTTCGCGCCAGCGCGCGGCGCACAGGCACCAGCGGTCGCCGGCTTTCAATCCGGGAAAGCCGAAATCCGGCATCGGCGTGCTCAGGTCGTTGCCGCGCACAAGGGAGAATTCCAGGAACTCCTTCGTCATCAGCGCGCAAACCGAATGCACGCCGTGATCGTCGTGTCCGGAATTGCAGCAACCGTCGCGATAGAAACCGGTCAGTGGCTTGCTTCCGCATTCGCCGAGCGGTCCGCCCAGCACGTTGCGCGCGGTGTTACCGCCGGGTGCTTTCGGATCGAATGGCATCTTATCTGGCCCGCGCGAACTTCATGGTCCCGCCTCCACCGGCCAGGTCGAGGAAAAGATTGTCTCCCCTGATGCGCTGGCCGACCGCGGATTCGAGAGCCTTCAGATAGCGCTCGGACAATGAACCCGGCGGGCAGGCGACTTTGGTCATGCCCGAGATCCTGATGGCAATGGCGCGGCCGTCGAATTTGTAGGCGGCCTGGCCGCGATTGCAGTCGGCGCGCACCAGCGCTTTGCCGCCGCCTTGCAAGTCCAGCGTATAGCGTTCCGGTTGCTCGATCGCGAGTTTGTCGGCGGAAGAAACCAGGCCTTCCCATCGCCATGAGCCGGTGGCGTTGGCCGTGCCGACGACGGGCGCTGCCGTTGGCGGCGCAGCAGCTTTCGTCTGACGTAATTGCAGTCCCTGGCTGCCGAACTGGGCCGCGGATTCCGCTGTGGTCTGCAGGACGTCACCCTGTTTGACAAAGTGCAGCGTGTTCGGGCCGACCGCCACGCCGTCCTTGCGCTCGATGATGACGTCGATCGCTTCGACGGAGATCGGGTTCCAGTGGCCGTCTTCGGTAATGGGCGCCTTGTTGTTCCGGTAGTCGCTGATCAGGCTCATCGTGCCATCCGCCTTCAACCGCAGCTCGATCCTGCGGCCCGCACCGGCGGCGGCGGGCGCATCGCCGCGATAGATGGCCATCGCCGGCGCGGCGAAGGCCGCGCTGCGGGGCAGCATTGTAAGCGCTGCGCAGGCGATGACGCCGAACAGGGCCAGGCGCAGCAGGAGAGGGGGTCGAATCAACATGGTCGAGGTCCGGTCGGGCATTGCAGGCGAATCTTCCCGCCATGGCGTTGCCATGGCAAGAGGCCGGTCAGGATTTTGCGAGCTGGCGCGCGAATACGTCACGGTCCACGTTCGCGCCGCTCAGCACCACGGCTGCTTTCTTGCCGGCAAGCCGGCCGCGCTCTTTCAATGCCGCCGCAAGCGGCGCCGCGCCCGCCCCTTCCGCAACATTGTGCGTCGCGGAGTACATCAGCCGCATGGCATCTTCGATCTCGTCGTCGGTGACCCGCACGATCCTGGCAAGGTGGCGCCACAGGATCTCGAGCGCCTCCGGCTCGGGCGTGCGGCAGGCCATGCCGTCAGCCACACGGGTGGTGACCGGATGCTCGACCAGGTGACGCTGCTCGAACGACAACGCGTACGCGGGCGCGTGTTCGGAGACGACGCCGACGATCTCCGTGCGGTGGCCCAGTACATTGCGTGCGGCGATCATGCCGCAAACGCCGGAGCCGAGGCCGATCGGCACGTAGGCGACGTCGAGATCGGGCACGTTCTGCAGCAGTTCCAGCGAGTAGGACGCCACCCCGTGGACCAGCAGCGGATGAAAAGAAGGCACCATGTGCAATCCGCGCTGCTGCGCGATCCACGCCGCGCGTTCCCGCGCCGCCTGGAAATCATCGCCGTGCTCGATCAACTCGACACCGAGGGCGCGCATCGCGGCATTTTTTTCGGGACTGTTGCCGTGCGGCACGACGATCGTTGCGGGAAAGCCGTACTTGCGTGCGGCGTAGCCCACCGACTGGCCATGGTTGCCGCGCGTCGCGCTGATGACCCCGGCGGCACGGCCGCCTTGCTGCGAAAAATCGCGGAAATAGACCAGGCCGCCGCGCAACTTGAATGCGCCCACCGGCGTATGGTTCTCGTGCTTGACCCAGATTTCGGCGCCGACCGCTGCCTTCAGCAACGGCCACGCGTATTGCGGCGTCGGTGCCATCGTTTCATAAACGATGGCCGCGGCGGATTGTAATGTTTCCAGGGACGGCAGGAAATCTTTCATCCCGCCATTGTATGCGACCACGCAGAAAGCCAACGCGGAGGGTAGGGGGGAATGCCAAACAGCAACTTCTCAACGCAAAGGCGCAAAGGAAACCAAAAGAAAGGAGAGGAAAGTATTCCGTGGCTCGCTGACCATGCTCGGCAATATCCGTTCTGGCGCGGAATGTCGGGCATTTACTTTCAATTCTCTTGATCTTGGTTTCCTTTGCGTCCTTTCTTGCCCTTCCTTTGCGTCCTTTGCGTCGACGAATTTCAAGCCGGCAGGGTGTTCCAGACGCGCTCGCCCATGATGTAAGTTGCGCCGATTTCGCGATCGTCGCCGAGCATCATCAAGGCGAAGAGTTTTTCCGCAGGCGTGGGGGCGGTCTTCATGCGCCGCGCGATCAGGGGCGTGGAATCCATGCGCAGGACGATGAAGTCGGCTTCGCGCCCGGGGGCGAAGCTGCCGATGCGGTCATCCAGACCCAGCGCCATGGCGCCGCCAAGGGTGGCGAGATAGAAGCTGCGCCAAGGCGTGAGCCGGTGTCCGCCCATCTGCGCGACCTTGTAGGTTTCGGCGAGCGTGCGCAGCATGCTGAAGCTGGTGCCGCCGCCGACGTCGGTGCCGAGCCCGGTGCGCATGCCGGCGTGCCGCGCCGCCGCGAAATCGAACAGGCCGCTGCCGAGGAACAGGTTCGAAGTCGCGCACACGGCGGCGGCGGCGCCGGTGTGCGCCATGCGCCGCCGATCCTCGTCGTCGAGATGGATGCAGTGCGCGTACACGGCGCGCTCGCGCAGCAGGCCGAAGCGCTCGTAGACGTCCAGGTAGCTGCGCGCCTGGGGAAACAGTTCTCGCGCCCACTTCACTTCGTCGAGATTCTCCGCGACGTGGCTGTGGACGAAGACGCCGGGATGCTCGGCGGCGAGGCGGCCGGCCGATTCGAGCTGCGCGTCCGACGAAGTGACGGCGAAGCGCGGCGTGATGGCGTAATGCAGCCGGCCGCGCCCATCCCACTTTTCGATCAGCGCCGCCGAATCCCGATAGCCGCTTTCCGCGGTGTCGCGCAGGTACTCGGGGCAGTTGCGGTCCATCAGCACCTTGCCTGCGATCATGCGCAGGTTGCGCGCCTCGGCTTCGGCGAAGAAGGCGTCGACCGAGCACGGATGCACGGTGCCGAACACCAGCGCCGTGGTCGTGCCGTTGCGCATCAGTTCGTCGAGAAAGAAACGGGAGCATTGCGCCGCGTGCTCCGCATCGGCGAAGCGGCGCTCGGCCGGAAACGCGTGGTCGTCGAGCCAGTCGAGCAACTGCGCGGCATAGGCCGCGATCATGTCGGTCTGCGGATAGTGGATGTGGGTATCGATGAAACCCGGCATCAGCAGCCGGCCGGAGTAATCCACGACCTGCAGGCCCGCGGGTAAAGTCGGCAGCAGCAAGCGGGCTTCGCCCGCCGCCTTTACCAATCCGCTTTCCACGACCAGCAGGCCGTCGTCGAAATACTGCACGGCGGACGCTTCATTGCCGTCGCCCGGATCGCCGAGAAAATGCAGCAGCGAACCGCGGTAGGCGCGCAGTGACGGCATGCGTGCATTCATTTGGTCAATGCGCCATGCGCGAACCATTGTGTGATGGTCTCGCGTTCCGCATCGGTCATGCCGGTCAGATTGGCGAGCGGCATCACGCGGCTCGACACCTGCTGATTGATCTGGGTGGCCTGCGCGGCGATGCGATCGGGCGTATCCAGCATGACCCCTTTCGGCGCGGCCGCGAAGCCGGGCTGGGTCGGCGACGGTGCGTGGCAGACCGCGCAGCGCGCCTGCACGATCGTGCTGACGTGTGCGAATTCTTCCGCTGGTGTTGCTGTTGACGTCACGGTGCTTCGGGATGCGGGCGCGATCGCAAAGGCGACGACCGCAAGTGCGGCTACGCCGGCGATCGCCGGCAAAGGCGACGCGCGGCCCTTGTGGCGGGCGACGAAGTAGACGCGGATGGCCGCACCGGCAAAGGCGATTCCCGCGAGGACCAGCCAGTTATGCGCATTGCCGTACGTCATCGCATAGTGGCTGCTGATCATGGTGAACAGCACCGGCAGCGTGAAGTAGGTGTTGTGCACCGAGCGCTGCTTGCCGCGCACGCCATGGATCGGATCGGGCTCGCGCCCTTCGACCTTGGCGCGCACCAGTTCCTTCTGCCCGGGAATGATGACGAAGTACACGTTGGCGACCATGATGGTGCCGAGCATGCCGCCGAAATGGATGTAGGCGCCGCGGCCGCTGAACACCTGGCATAACCCCCAGGCGGCGGCGACAGTGAGCACGAACAGCACGCCGCCCAGCGCCTTGTCGTTTTTCCCGAGCGGCGACTTGCACAGCAGGTCGTAGACGATCCAGCCGCCAACGAGCGTGCCGATGCCGATCGCGATGGCGGCGGCCTTGCCGATGTCGGCGACATTGCGATCGATCAGATAGACCTCGGCGCTGACGTAGTACATCAGGCAGAGCAGGAAGAAACCGGAAATGAAAGTGGTGTAGGCCTCCCACTTGAACCAGTGCAAAGGTTCCGGCAGCGTGGCCGGTGCCACCCTGTATTTTTGCCCGTTGTAGAACCCGCCGCCGTGCACCGCCCACAACTCGCCCGACACGCCCTTGTCGGCCGCGGATTTGTCCTTCGGCGCGAGCAGGTGATTGTCGAGCCACACGAAATAGAACGATGCGCCGATCCAGGCAATGCCGGTGATCAAGTGGAACCAGCGCACCAGCAGGTTCAGCCAGTTGAGGATGTAGGCTTCCATTACGTTTTCGATGGAGTCGGAGTGCGGTGAACCTGATAGGCCGTGTAGTCGTGACGGCGTGACGCGTGACGATCGTGACGGAAGAACACCAGTGCCTCGCGCTGACTACATCCCTCAGTCCTTCGCTGCATTTTCCTCTGTGTCCTCTCGCTTCTCTCTGTGTCCTCTGTGTCTAACGCTTTTGACCTTCTATGCGTCGGGATGGAAGCGCTGGCCGAGGGAAACCGGCTGGTTGAGCAGGATGGTCTTCGGGTCGCGGCAGATGATCACCAGCACGACGATGGTAGCGATGTAGGGCAGCATCGACAGGAACTCGGACGGAATGGCGACACCGAATCCCTGTGCATGCAGTTGCAGGATGGTGACGCCGCCGAACAGGTAGGCGCCGAGCACCACGCGCCACGGTTTCCAGGTGGCGAACACCACCAGTGCCAACGCGATCCAGCCGCGCCCCGCGGTCATGCCTTCGACCCACATCGGCGTGATCGCCTGCGACAGATAGGCGCCCGCCAGTCCGCTCATGGCGCCGCCGAACAGCACCGCGAGATAGCGGATGAGAATGACCGGATAACCGATCGCGTGCGCCGATTGCGGCGATTCGCCGACGGCGCGCACCAGCAGGCCGGCGCGCGTGCGGTTCAGGAACCATTGCATGGCGATGAACAGAGCCAGCGACGCGTAGACCAGCACGTCGAAGCGGAACAGCAGCGGCCCGATCAGCGGAATATCGCTGAGCCACGGAATCGAGATGCCTTTGAGTCCGTCGACCACGGTGCCGACGAAACTGCGGCCGGCGAAAGCCGACAGGCCGACGCCGAACAGGGTCAGCGCGAGCCCGGTGGCGACCTGGTTGGTCTGCAAGGTCAGTGTGAGAAAACCGAACAGCAGCGCCAGCGCCATGCCGGCCAGCATGCCGGCGGCAAAGCCGAGCGTGAGGCTGCCGGTCTGGCTGGTGACCGCGAAGCCGGCAATCGCGCCGCCCAGCATCATGCCCTCGACGCCGAGGTTGAGGACGCCGGCACGTTCCACGATCAGCTCGCCCAGGCTCGCATACACCAGCGGCGTGGCCGCGCCGACCGTGCTCGCCAGGATCGGGATCAGTTGCTCCGCGTTCATGCCGCTTCTTTCGATGCGACCGGGATGGCCGCGGCCGAACCGTGAGGCCGTGTCTTCCAGCGCAGGCGGAAGTTGATGAACAGATCCGCCGCCAGGAGATAGAACAGCAGCATGCCCTGGAACACGCCGGTGATCGCCGCGGGCAGGGCCATCTGAATCTGCGCCGTTTCGCCGCCGATGTAGAGCAGCGACATCAGCAGGCTGGCGAGCACCACGCCGAATGGATGCAGGCGCCCGACGAAGGCGACGATGATCGCGGCGAAGCCGTAACCCGGTGAAATCGACGGCTGCAACTGGCCGATCGGGCCGGCGACTTCGGCGATGCCCGCCAGTCCGGCGGCACCGCCGCCGATCATCAGCGCCAGCCAGACATTGCGCTTCTCGCTGAATCCCGCATAAGACGCCGCCGCGGGAGCGAGGCCGGCCACCTTGAAACGGAAACCGGCAAAGGTTTTCTCGGCGAACACCCACGAGACCGCGGCAAGCACCAACGCGATGAGGAAGGCGATGTTGGTGCGCACGCCTTCGACGAGCAGCGGCAGCAAGGCCGCCTCGTGGAACATCGGTGATTGCGGAAAGTTATAACCCTGCGGATCCCGCCACGGTCCGTGCACCAGCCACGACAGCAGCAGCTTGGCGACGTAGACCAGCATCAGGCTGACCAGGATTTCGTTGGTGTTGAAGCGGGTGCGCAGGAACGCCGGGATCGCCGCCCATGCCATGCCGCCGAGTGCGCCGGCGATCAGCATCAGCGGCAGCAGCACCCATGCGCTTTGCACGTCGTGCAGCCACAACGCCACGCCGCCGCCGGCGATGGCGCCGAGCGTGAGCTGGCCCTCGGCGCCGATGTTCCATACATTGGCGCGAAAACCGAGCGCGAGCCCGAGCGCGCACAGCATCAGCGGCGTGGCTTTCAGGCAGAGCTCACCCAGGCCATAGAGCGTCGACGCCGGCTTGATGAAGAATACGACGAAAGCCTGTGCCGGATCCTTGCCGAGCAGCGAGAACAACAGATAGCCGGAGACGAGCGTCAGCACCACCGCCAGCAGCGGCGACGCGTAGGCCATGACGCGCGAAGGTTCCGGCCGCGGCTCGAGTTCAAGCATGGGCGGCTTCCACGGATTTGTCGGACTCGGCATCGGCGAACTGGCCGCCCATCCAGGCACCGATTTTTTCGACGCTGGTTCCGGCGGAGGGCACCGGTGGCGACAGCCGGCCTTCGGCGATCACCGCCAGCCGGTCGCAGATCATGAACAACTCGTCCAGCTCTTCGGAGATCACCAGCACGGCGACGCCACGGTCGCGCAGATCGATCAGCGACTGGCGGATCAGCATGGAGGCGCCGACGTCCACGCCCCAGGTCGGTTGCGCGACGACGATGACTTTCGGATCGAGCATGGTTTCGCGGCCGACGATGAATTTCTGCAGGTTGCCGCCGGACAGGCTCGACGCGGCCGCCTGTTCGTTGCGGCTTTTCACCTTGAAGCGGCTGATCACGTCGCGCGCGAAACCGCGCACGACCTTGTGGCGGATCAGGCCGTGCTCGACCATGCTGCCGTTGACTATTTTGCAGTGGCTGCCGGTGAGCAGCGCGTTTTCGGCCAGGCTCAGCGCCGGCACCGCGCCACGTCCGAGGCGTTCCTCCGGCACGAAGCCGAAGCCGATCGCGCGCCGCTGCGCGGGATCGAGATGGCCCGCCGCGGTCTCGCCGAGCATGATCGATTCCGGTTTTCCCGATGGCATTTCGCCGGACAAGGCCGCGAGCAATTCCTTCTGGCCGTTGCCGGACACACCGGCAATGCCGACGATTTCGCCGCTGCGCACCGCAAGGCTGATCGCGCGCAGGTTGATGCCGAACGGATCGAGCGTCTTCAGCGTAAGCCGGTCGATGCGCAGCAGCACCTCGCCGGGTTCGTGCGGCTGCAGCCGGCATTCAGGCAGGTCGGACCCGATCATCATTTTGGCGAGGCTCTCTGCTGTTTCCTGTTTCGGCCGGGCGGTGCCGGTTACGCGGCCGCCGCGCAACACCGTCGCGCTGTCGCACAGGGCCTGGATTTCGTCGCGCTTGTGGCTGATATACAGTATGGAGCAGCTCTCGGCCGCGAGCCGGCGCAGGGTTTCGAACAATTTCAGCACCGCCTGCGGCGTCAGCACGGAGGTCGGCTCGTCCATGATCAGCAGTTTCGGATTCTGCAGCAGGCAGCGCACGATCTCGACGCGCTGGCGCTCGCCCACCGACATGCTGTGCACCAGCCGGTCCGGATCGATCGGCAGGCCGTAGTTTTCCGAGACTTCGTGGATGCGCGGCGCCAGCTTCGCCGGCTTGATGCGCTCGTCGAGTGCCAGCGAAATGTTTTCGGCCACCGTCAGGGTTTCGAACAGCGCGAAATGCTGGAACACCATGCCGATGCCGAGCCTGCGCGCCTCGGCGGGACTGGCGATCTGTACCGGCCGGCCTTCCCACAGCACTTCGCCGGAATCGGGGCGAGTGACGCCGTAGATGATTTTCATCAGCGTGCTTTTGCCCGCGCCGTTCTCGCCCAGCACCGCATGGATTTCGCCCGGTCGGACTTCGAGGTCGACATTGTTGTTGGCGACCACCGCCGGATAACTTTTGGTGATGCCGCGCAACTGCAATCGCGGCGTGACAAGCCTGTCGTTCATGCGCGGGCTCCTGCCAGGGCCGCAACGGGTTGCGGGGCGGGGGCAATCGTCAGCGATGCAAGGGCGCGCAGGATGGATTCGGGCGTGGCGGGTGCCACCAGCGCCGGCATCGCGCCTGACTCGCTGCTCGCGCAGGCGTCGCGGATCGCATGCAGTACCGAGATCGCCAGCATCAGCGGCGGCTCGCCGACTGCCTTGGAACGAAAAATGGTGTCTTCGCGGTTCGGTGCGTCCGCCAGCAAATGAACGTTGAATTTTTTCGGCCAGTCCGCCGCCGTGGGAATCTTGTAAGTTGAAGGCGCGTGCGTCCTGAACTGCCCGCGCGCGTCCCACACGAGTTCTTCCGAGGTCAGCCAGCCCATGCCCTGCACGAAGCCGCCTTCGACCTGGCCGATGTCGAGCGCCGGGTTCAGCGAGCGGCCGACGTCGTGCAGGATATCCACCCTCAGCAGCCTGGTCTCGCCAGTGAGCAGGTCGATGGCGACCTCGGATACCGCGGCGCCATAGGCAAAATAAAAGAAGGGCCGCCCAGTGAGCGTTTTTTTGTCCCAGTGGATCTTCGGTGTCTTATAGTAACCGGTGGAAGACAGCGAGATGCGTGCCGCGTACGCCTCGCGCACCAGTGCGCCGAATTCGATGACGTGACTGCCGGCGAGGATCTTGCCGGCGGCGAAACGCACGGTGTCGGCTGGCACTGCGAATTTCTCCGCGGCGAGCGCAGCCAGCCGGCCTTTCAGCGTCTGGCAGGCCGCCTGCGCCGCCTTGCCGTTCAGGTCGGCACCGGATGAAGCGGCGGTGGCGGACGTGTTCGGCACCTTGCTGGTATCGGTGCTGCTGGTGCGGACCTGGGAAATGTCGATCTGCAATTCGCTCGCGACCACCTGGGCGACCTTGGTGTACAGCCCCTGTCCCATCTCGGTGCCACCGTGATTCACCATCACGCTGCCGTCGGTGTAGATGTGCACCAGCGCGCCGGCCTGGTTGTAGATCGTGGCGTTGAACGAAATGCCGAACTTGACCGGCGTGAGCGCGATGCCGCGCCGCAGGACCGGGCTTTCGGCATTGAACTCCTGGATGCGCCGGCGGCGTTCGCGGTAATCGCTGCTCGCCTCGAGTTCGTCGGCGATGCGCGGGATGATGTTGTCCTCCACCACCATGCCGTAAGGCGTGATGTTGCGATCGGTGGTTCCGTAGAAATTGGCGCGGCGCACGTCCAGCGGATCACGGCGCAGCTTGCGCGCGATGTCGTCCATTACCGCCTCGATCGCCACCATGCCTTGCGGGCCGCCGAAGCCGCGGAACGCGGTATTCGACACCGTGTTGGTCTTGCAGCGGTGCGAAACGATTTCGACATGCTCGAGGAAATAGCAGTTGTCGACATGGCAGATGGCGCGGTCGTTGACCGGCCCCGAAAGATCCGCGGAAAAACCGCAGCGCGAGGCGAGCATGATTTTTACGCCGGTGATACGGCCGTTGTCATCAAAGCCCGCTTCATACTCGATCAGGCAATCATGGCGCTTGCCGGTCATGATCATGTCGGCATCGCGATCGAGGCGCAGCTTCACCGGACGGCGCGTGCGGGCGGCGATCACCGCGGCGGCGCAGGCATATTGTCCCGGCTGGCTTTCCTTGCCGCCGAAGCCACCGCCCATGCGCCGGCACTGCACGACGATCTCGTGCGATTTCTTGCCCAGTGCCAGCGCGACCATGTGCTGCACCTCGGTCGGGTGCTGCGTCGAGCTGTAGATCAGCATGCCGCCGTCTTCCTGCGGCACCGCTACCGCCACCTGGCCTTCCAGATAGAAGTGTTCCTGGCCGCCGAGTTCCAGGCTGCCTTTCAGCTTGTGCGGTGCGTGGCCGATGGCCGCTTCGGGATCGCCGCGGCGCAGGGTCTGCGTGGGCACGACGAAACTTTTCGCCGCGAGCGCGCTGCGCACGTCGAGGATCGCCGGCAGTTCTTCGTACTCGATGCGTGCGAGCTTTGCCGCACGGCGCGCGGCGCCGTACGAAGTCGCCGCGACCCCGAACAGCGACTGGCCGGCGAATTCCACCAGCGACTCGGCGAAAATCGGGTCGTCGTGCAACACCGGACCGATCAGGTTGGAACCGGGCACATCGGACGCGGTGGCTATGGCCACCACGCCGGGCGCAGAGGCGACTGCTGCAAGGTCCATCGACTTGATGCGTCCGTGGGTGATCGTGCTCATGCCGAGCGCGACATGCAGCGCGTTGTCCGGCAGCGGAATGTCGTCGGTGTAGTTCGCCGCGCCGCTGACATGCAAGGGCGCGCCTTCGTGCGGCAACGGCTGGCCGGCTACCGAGATGTGGACGAGTTCGGGCATGCTAGTGTCCTGTTCCGCTAATTCGCGGGCGGTCGCCGACGCTGTGAATGCCGGCTCGTTGATCGATCCGAACGCCAATTGACACCGGTTGGAAAACCCGCGAAATCGGTGTCGGGCAAGGCGCGAGTCCTTGACAGTGGCAGGGGCCGGCGAAACGTGGAGCAGGGGCCCCGATTGCGGGGATGCGACCGTGGCGCTGGCCAATGTGCGTCAATCGCCGGTCTACGCGCGACTTCGGGGTCACATCCCGGAGGGAACCCTGTTCCGCCCTCCGACGCGCACGGCAAGGACTCGTAACACCGCATGGCACCGATTCTCGTCGGGTTTTCAGCCGTGAATTAGCGGAACAGGACACTTAATGCTCCTCGAGTTCGGTCACGCGGGTCGGCACCGGTTTGCCGCTGTGCTCGGCAAAGAAGCGCAGCAGCAGGTTCTGCGCGACTTGCATGCGGTATCCGGCGCTGGCGCGCATGTCGGAGAGCGGCGCGTAATCCAGCGCGAGCGCGGGCAGCGCGGCTTCCATGGCGGCGCGCGACCAGGGCTGGCCGGTGAGCGCCGCCTCCGTCTGCAGTGCGCGCTTCGGTACGGCCGCCATGCCGCCATAGGCGATGCGGACTTTCGCGATGCGACCGTTGTCGAGGTCGAACGCGTAAGCGCCGCAAAGCGCGGAGATGTCCTGGTCGAAACGCTTGGAAATCTTGTAGCTGGCAAAGCGGCGCCCCGCGGGCGAGAGCGGAATGCGCACGGCTTCGACGAACTCGCCGGGTTGCAGTGCCTTCTTCTGGTAGCCGAGATAGAAATCCTCGAGCGGCATTTCGCGTTCGCCGCCGGCCCGGCGCAGCTTCACGGTGACGCCGAGGGCCAGCATGAAAGGCATGGAATCGCCGATCGGCGAGCCGTTGGCGACGTTGCCGCCGAGCGTGCCGGAATTGCGCACCGGGGGCGAACCGAAACGCTCCGCCAGCTCCGCCAGCATGGGATAGCGTGCAACGATTGCCGCATAGGCGTCGGTGAGGCTGACCGCTGCACCGATCTCGATGGCATTGCCGCCTTCGCGTACGCTCTTCAACTCAGCGACGTTGCCGGTATAGATGAGCATCGGCAGATCGCGCAACTGCTTGGTGACCCAGAGGCCGACATCCGTACCGCCGGCGAGCAGCAACGCCTGCGGATTGTCTGCGCAGAGCCGCGCGAGCTCGTCGATCGAGACCGGCGCGCAATAACCGGCGCCGCCGCCGAGCGAGACGGTGTCGGTCGCGGCGATGGCCTGCAATGCCTCGTATCGCTTCGTGTCGCGCGCATAGGTACGGCTCCAGGACGCCGGATGCGCATAGTCATTCATCCGGCAGCCGGCATCGATGATCGGCCGGTAGCCGGTGCAGCGGCACAGGTTTCCCGACAGCGCCCGCACGACATCTTCGCGCTGCGGCGCCGTTTCGTTCAGATACAGGCCGAACAGCGACATGACGAAGCCGGGGGTGCAGAAGCCGCATTGCGAGGCGTGGTGGTCGACCATCGCCTGCTGCACCGGATGCAGCCCGCCGTCGGCGGCCTTCAGGTTTTCCACGGTGACGATTTCCTTGCCGTCGAGCGTGGGCAGGAAGCGGATGCAGGAGTTGATCGCGCGATAGCTGATTTTTCCGGCGGCGGGTTCGCCGATCACTACCGTGCAGGCGCCGCAGTCTCCCTCGGCGCAACCTTCCTTGGTGCCGGTGCGGCCGAGCTTCTCCCTCAGGTATTCGAGCAGCGTGACCGTCGGCGCAATGTCGTGGACGTTGACGACTTCGCCGTCGAGGATGAACCGGATATGGGTGCGCTGCGCCATGTTCAACTGCCGCGGTAAGTGGAGTAACTCCACGGCGACACCAGCAATGGCACGTGATAGTGCTGGTCGGTGCCGGCGAGGCCGAAGCGCAGCACGACGCGGTCGAGGAAGGGCGGATCGGAAAGCTTCACGCCGAGCGCGCGAAAATAATCGGCGGTATGGAAGACCAGTTCGTATTCGCCGGGGATGAAGGATGCGCCCTCGAGCAACGGGCGTGCGCAACGTCCGTCCACATCGCTGCGTGCCGAGAAGATGACTTCATCCGCCGGAAGCCGGCGCAGTTCGATCAGCATGCCGGCCGCGGGGCGGCCGTGTGCCGTGTCGAGAACGTGCGTGGTGAGTTTTCCCATCGGAAACAGTGCGTGTGCCGCGCCTCCGGTCAAAAACTGTATACATAATATAGCGCGGGCATCGCATTCCAGCCCGGCCGAATGCGCCATGCTGGGGCGGCGCTCCGGCCATCCGCACCAATCCTGACCCGCGCCTTCGCCTTCATTGCGACGGGGCGCCTGCCCGCCGTCGCGCTGGCGAGCCGGAATCCGTCGTGTACAATCATCGCGAATTTTGTCGCAACGAATATTGCCGAAACTTGAACGCCGTCTCCGTGTTTTGCAATATGCATGCCACGCAACAACGCCGGAATTCCTGCAGCCGTGACCAGTATGGAGAATAGCAAAAGCGCGAGGCGGGCCGGGAAAAAACCGGCGAGGCCGCCTGTGCGCGTTACGGGGGCGGTTCGCGCCAAGGCGAAGCGCGGCCTGTCCGGGACCGACCGGCGCATCTATGATTCGGTGTTCAACGCCGTCATGAGCCAGCGCCTGCCGTCGGGCACGAAACTCACCGAGGGGACTTTCTGCGAGCTGTTCAAGGTGAGCCGTACCATCGTACGCAAGGCATTGCAACGGCTCGCGCATGAACACATCATCGAATTGCGCCCGAACCGCGGCGCGATCGTCGCCCGCCCGACACCGCAGGAAACCCGCGAAATCTTCATCGCCCGCCGCGCCATCGAGGCGGCGATCGTGCCGCTGGCGGTGATGCGGGCCACCAGGCCGCAGATCGTCCGGCTGCGCCAGTTGGTGAAGGAGGAAGACGCCGCATTGCATCGCGGCGACCGCCCCGCCTGGATTCGCCTCGGCGGCGAGTTCCATCTCATGCTGGCGGAAGCGGCGGCCAACAAAGTGCTGCTGCGCTACCTCACCGAACTGGTGTCGCGCTGCTCGCTGATTATCGCGCTCTACGAAAGTCCCGGCAGCATTCCCTGCGCCAGCGAAGAGCACAACGAGCTCATCGACCTCATTGTCGACGGCGAGTCGCGCAAAGCGGCGGAGCGCATGGACCGGCACTTGCTCGCCATCGAGCGCAGGCTCAAGCTGGAAGACGACAATGAGAGAATCGACCTTGCCCGGATCCTCGGTGTGACGGCATGAACGCCCCCGGACCATTCGACCCCGGCTATCCGCGCGACCTGGTTGGTTACGGGCGCAATCCGCCGCATCCGCGCTGGCCGGGCGGGGCGCGCGTCGCGCTGCAGTTCGTGCTCAACTACGAGGAGGGCGCGGAGAACAGCGTGCTGCACGGCGACCCGGCCTCGGAAATATTTCTCTCCGAGATCGTCGGCGCGCAGCCTTTCGTCGGCGCCCGGCATATGAGCATGGAGTCGCTGTATGAATACGGCAGTCGCGCAGGGCTCTGGCGGCTGCTGCGGCTGTTCGAGCAGCGCCAGTTGCCGCTGACCGTATTTGCGGTGGGCATGGCGGTGGCGCGCAATCCGGAAGCCGTGGTTGCGATGGCCGCTCTGGGCCACGAGATTGCCAGTCACGGCTGGCGCTGGATCAACTATCACGGTGTGGACGAAAGTACCGAACGCGAACATGTCCGCCTGGCGGTGGAGGCGATCCGCCGCGTTACCGGCGCAGCCCCCCTGGGCTGGTACACCGGGCGCACCAGCGAGAATACCCGGCGCCTGGTCGCGGAATACGGTGGATTTCTTTACGATGCGGATTCCTACAGCGACGACCTGCCGTACTGGGAATTGGTGGGCGACAGGCCGGTGCTCATCGTGCCGTATGCGCTCGATACCAACGACATGCGGTTCGCCACCGCGCAGGGCTTCAACAGCGGCGACCAGTTCTTCGGTTATCTGAGAGATGCCTTCGACGTGCTTTATGCGGAAGGGGAGTCGGCGCCGAAAATGCTGTCGATCGGCCTGCATTGCCGGCTCGCCGGGCGTCCGGCGCGCATCGCCGCGCTGGTGCGTTTTCTCGACCACGTGCAGAAACACGACAATGTGTGGATCTGCCGGCGCGTTGAAATCGCCCGGCATTGGGTCGAGCATCACCCTTATCGTGCGCCGGCGTGAGGATCTCGATCCGGCAAATCGATGCGATGGACCGCGACGCGTTCATCGCGCAGCTAGGCGGCATCTACGAGCATTCGCCGTGGGTTGCGGAACGGGCGTGGAAGGCGCGGCCGTTCCGGTCGCGCGATGGGCTGCATGCGGCAATGGAGGCGGTGGTCGCGGGTGCCAGCCACGCAGAGCAACTCGCGCTGATTCGCGCGCATCCGGAACTCGCGGGCCGTCTTGCGGTGGACGGGCAGCTGACCGATGCGTCGCGCAGCGAGCAGGCCGGAGCCGGACTGGATCGCTGCACGCCGGAAGAGTTCGCCAGGCTGCAGGACTTGAATGCCGCCTACCGGAAGAAATTCGACTTCCCGTTCATCGTTGCGGTACGGGGACTCACGCGTGCGCACGTCATCGCGCAACTGGAACAGCGGCTGGCGCATTCCGCGGATCAGGAATTCAGCGCCTGCCTGCGGGAAATCGCGCGTATCGCGGGCTTCCGCCTGCACGACCTGATCGGAGAGTAGCGGCGGCAAGGAGCGGTCAATGACAGACAGTCAAAGTACATCGAACGCGCCGGACTTCGTGCGCCGTTGCGTGAACCTGGCCGATCCGCGCATCGGCGCCAGGGCGCTTTCGGCGAGCGACGAATTTTTCGCGCCGAAGGAGCGCATGCTGGCGCGCGACGCCGCGGTGTTCGTCGCCGGCAAATACGACGACAACGGCAAATGGATGGACGGCTGGGAGACGCGGCGCCGGCGCGGGCCCGGCCACGACTTCTGCGTGATCCGTTTGGGCCTGCCCGGGGCGATACGCGGGTTCGACATCGACACCAGCCATTTCACCGGCAACTATCCGCCCGCGGCTTCGATCGAGGCCTGCCTGTCGGAGGGCGACCCCGGTGCGGATGCCGAATGGGTCGAGCTGCTCGCGCCGATGAAGCTTGCCGGCAACACGCACCACTATCCTGCGATTGCCGACCCACGCATATGGAGCCACCTGCGGCTCAACATCTATCCCGACGGCGGCATCGCGCGCCTGCGCGTCTACGGCGAAGTCGCGCGCGACTGGTCGCAGCGCGGCGGCGACACGCTCTATGACCTGGTTGCCATCGAGAACGGCGGCCGTCCGGTGGCGTGGAACGATGCGCACTTCGGCAATCCGATCAACCTGCTCGCACCCGGGCGTGGCGAGAACATGGGCGACGGCTGGGAAACGCGCCGCCGCCGCGAGCCGGGCAACGACTGGACCGTGATCGCGCTGGGCTGGCCTGGCATCATCCGCAGGATCGAAGTCGACACGGCGCATTTCAAGGGCAACTATCCCGACCGCTGCTCGCTGCAGGCCACCAACGCGAAGAACGTGCCGGACGAGGCGCTGGTCACGCAGAGCATGTTCTGGCCGGTGCTGCTGCCCGAGCAGAAGCTGTCGATGAACGCGGTACACGTATTCGCGGAGCAGATCGGCGCGCTCGGACCGATCACGCACGTGCGCTTCAACATCATTCCCGACGGCGGCGTGAGCCGCTTGCGGCTGTGGGGGCAGGTCTCCCCGGGGCGGCGATGAACGCGCCGCGGGTGCTGGAAGTCAGGCCGCTCACGCGCGAAGGGTTCGCGCGCTTCGGCGACGTGATCGAGACCGACGCATCGCGTTCCTTCGCCATCAACGACGGCACGGCCATGCGCTTCAACGACCTCGCCAAAATCGACGTCCTGATGCAGGACGGCCGCGCGGCGCTCAGCGTATTTCGCGGCCAGCCGGTGCGCTTCCCGTTGCAGATGTCGGAAGTCGAGCGCCATCCGCTGGGCAGCCAGGCCTTCATGCCGATGGGCGTGATTCCTTTTCTGATCGTCGTGGCGGCGGACGGACCCGATGGCCGGCCCGGCGAACCCTGTGCCTTTATGAGCAATGGCCGCCAGGGCGTGAACTACGGGCGCGGCGTCTGGCACCATCCGCTGCTCTCGCTCGGCACGGTCAGCGATTTTCTGGTCGTCGATCGCGCCGGGCCCGGGGAAAACTGCGATGTGGCGGCGTTGCCCGGACGTTACCTGATCGAATCGATCGCGCTCTGACGGCTGGGGCAGCGGTCGAAAAAGTGTATACAGTCTTTGCCTGACGCGGCTCCCCTTGTTGCACCATGCCCGCCGTCCATGTTCGCCCGCGTGCGCTCTCCCCTCCCTCCGCCATCGCCCCCGCATCGCACCATTGGTGAACACGCGCGCACTGCGCAGGCTTCATTTTGAAGCGCGGGCGCGGTGCCGGAGAATAATTTAAGTCCATGTTTTGACTGTCCGTGCACGCCCGCAGCGCTATTTGAATTCCCGTGGCATAGGGATTGCAGAGTATCCATTCAGTGCATTTTATTGGATGCAATCGCGCGTTCCGATGAGGTGCTTGCGCGTTGCCGGTTAAAAAGGGGATGCCGACTTTCCCGGCGGCGGTTCATGGGCTTGAAGACTTCTAGGGAGTTTTACAAATGAGCGGGACATATCGAAAGCTGGCGACGGCCCTCGTGGTCGGCATTGTGGCGGTGGGATCTGGACTCGGCGCGGGCGTGAAGGATGCGGCCGCGGCGGAATGGAGCGATACCTCGATCGGCTGGCGCTACGGCACCAGGTTTCGAGAGCCGTTCGATCCGGATAACGTCACCAAGCACATCATCGATTTCCAGCACGCGAGCGGCTACAAGTACGGCGTGAATTTCTTCAACGTCGACCTGCTCATGTCCGACAGCAAGGATCCGTCGGCAGGCAACAGCACCGCGGGCGCGCAGGAAGCGTACGTGGTCTATCGCAATACCGTTGATCTGGGCAAGGTTACCGGCGGCGATTACAAATTCGCCTTCGTGCGCGGCATCGGGGGTACTTTCGGCTTTGACTGGAACACCAAGAACGATGTTGGTTACAGCTCCAAAAAGCGCATGCTCGTGGCCGGTCCGACGCTGATGATGGACGTGCCCGGTTTCCTCAATGTCAGCGTGCTGGTGCTGGGCGAGAGCAATGCACCCATTGGCATTGACGGCCGCTATTTCTACAAAACACATCCCGAGCTGGATATCGTCTGGGGCATCCCCATCGGCGACTCGCCATTCAGCTTCCAGGGCTATTTCGACTACATCGCCGCCAAAGGTACTGACGAATTTGGCGGCGGAACCGTACCGGAAACCCATTTCGACGGGGCGATCATGCTGGACGTCGGGCAGGTCATGGGAGGCCCCAAGGGCACGTTCAAGGTAGGTCTCGAATATGAATACTGGAAAAACAAGTTCGGCAACGATCACGAGGGTCCCGCAGGCAGTGGCGCCTTTGCGAAAACGCCGATGATCCGGGCCGAGTACCACTTCTGAGCCGGGACGCGGGGGATTCACCAGACGGCAACGCCTCCGGTCGGAGGAGTTGCCGGTTAATATGCCGATGCGCAATTGCGCCACACCGCTTTGTGATCAGGAAAGAAACATGAAACATAAGGAGAAGACCATGAACAAGCTCGGTTCCCGTCTGGCCGCATCGTTGCTGGGAGCAGCCCTCGCGCTGGGAGCGGCGGCCGTCACGCTCGCCGCAGAACCGCTGAAGGTCGGCTTCGTCTATGTCGGTCCGGTTGGAGACGCCGGCTGGACTTATGCGCACGACCAGGGCCGGCTCATGCTGGAGAAGGAACTGGCGGGGAAGGTGAAGACGACTTTCGTCGAGAACGTGCCGGAAGGCGCGGACGCCGAGCGCGTGATCCGACAGCTCGTCACGGACGGCAACAAGGTGATCTTCACCACGTCGTTCGGCTACATGAACGCCACCGAGAAGGTCGCAAAGGCTTTCCCGGACGTGATCTTCGAACACGCCACTGGCTACAAGACTGCCAAGAATTTCGGCGTTTACGAGGCGCGATTCTACGAAGGCGCCTACCTGCTCGGCGTCCTGGCGGGCAAGATGACCAAGTCCGATACGCTCGGCTTCGTCGGCTCCTTCCCGATTCCCGAAGTGATCCGCAACATCAACGCCTACACGCTGGGTGCGAAGAGCGTGAACCCGAAGATCAAGACCAAGGTGATCTGGGTCAACACCTGGTATGACCCCGCCAAGGAACGCCAGGCCGCGGAGACGCTGGTTGCGCAGGGCGCAGACGTGATGTGCCAGAACACCGATTCGCCCGCCGTTCTGCAGGTCGCGCAGGAAAAGGGCGTCTATGCCTTCGGCTGGGATTCGGACATGACCAAATTCGCGCCAAAGGCCCACTTGTCCGCGAACACGAACAACTGGGGCGTCTACTACGTCGACACCGTCAAGAAGATCCTTGCGGGAACCTGGAAATCGGAAGTCGTGAAATGGGGCCTGAAGGAAAAGCTCGTGGTGATGTCGCCGGTCAATGCGGCGGTGCCGGCGGATGGCAAGAAGGCCTTCGAGGACAAGAAGAAGGCCATGATGGACGGCACGTTCACGCCGTTCCAGGGGCCGGTCAAGGACCAGTCCGGCGCGGTCAAGATCGCCGAGGGAAAGGTCATGCCGCTCGAGGAGCTCATGGGCTTCAACTGGTACGTGGAGGGTGTCGAAGGCACGATTCCGAAGTAAGCTAGCCGCATCGGGGCATAACAGCGGGGCGGCCTTGCGCCGCCCCGTTTTCATCATGAGTGCGAACCAGGCGAAGCCGGCCGATGCCGGCATGGCAGCTTTCATCCGCGGCATTCCGAAGGCCGAGTTGCACCTTCACATCGAGGGCACGCTGGAGCCGGAGATGGTGTTCGCGCTTGCGCGCAAGCACGGCGTGAAGCTGAAGTACCCCTCCGTCGCAGCGCTGCGCGAGGCATACGATTTCCACAATCTGCAGTCCTTCCTCGATATCTATTACGAAGGCGCGAACGTATTGCGCGACGAGGACGATTTTTTCGCGATGACGGCGGCCTATGTGGAGAAGGTGCATGCGCAGGGCGTCATCCATGTCGAGATTTTTTTCGATCCGCAAACGCATACCGACCGCGGCATCCCTTTCGAGACGGTGCTCAACGGCATTCGCCGCGGACTCGATGAAGCCCGCGAAAAACTCGGCATCAGCTCGCGGCTGATCCTGTGTTTCCTGCGCCACCTCAGCGCGGCGGCGGCGCAGCGGACGCTCGATCAGGCACTGTCGCACAAGGACGCGATCTGCGCCGTCGGGCTGGATTCCTCCGAAGTCGGCCATCCGCCCTCGACGTTTTCCGAAGTATTCCGGCATGCGCGCGAAGCCGGCTTTCTCACGGTGGCCCATGCCGGCGAAGAGGGCCCGCCGGAATATATTTATCAGGCTCTCGACGACCTCAAGGTGTCGCGCATCGATCACGGCGTGCGCAGCGACCGCGATCCGGACTTGTGCCGCCGGCTTGCTGCCGAAGGCATGCCGCTGACGGTCTGTCCGTTGTCGAATGTGAAGCTCGCCGTATTCAAGCGCATGGAAGACCACAATCTCAAGCGCCTGCTCGACATGGGGTTGTGCGTCACGGTCAATTCCGACGACCCGGCTTACTTCGGCGGCTACATCTTGGAGAATTTTCTCGAAGCCCAGCGCGCGCTCGGCCTCACGCGTGCCGACATCACGCTGCTTGCCGGCAACTCGATCAAGGCCTCCTTCCTGCCTCTGGCCGACAAGAAGCTATGGCTGGACCGCATTGAGCGCTACGCCGCCAGCGCCGCATGAAATAGATTTCATAGTGATA
>JANXPQ010000001.1 GCA_025357235.1 Betaproteobacteria bacterium | reverse complement strand
GACGTACTGAACCACCACCATGACGCGTATCGGTATGCCGGTGATCCGCGCGCACTTTTCTCGAATCCGCAATGCCGACCGCCCGCTTCACGCTCAGCTCATTGCGACAGAACCGCCGCCTGTGTGTGCGACCATCAGCCTGGTGGCGATCGACCTCTCCCGGATGCCACCCGATCCTGCTGTGCACACCGCTTTGACTCTTCCCAGCTTTCGCCTCGACGGCCGCACCGCCCTTGTCACGGGGGCAGGCGGGGGCCTGGGAGCAGCGGCTGCGATCGGTTTGTCCGAAGCTGGTGCTGACGTGATCTTGCTGGGAAGGACCGAACGGACCCTGGAAGAAACAGCGATCGCCGTGCGCGCCAACGCGCGCACGGCTCGCGTGATGGTCTGCGATGTTTGTGATCGAGAGGCGGTGCGCTCTCTCATCGGTCGACTTGACAGCCTCGACATCCTGGTGAACAACGCGGGCACCAACACGCCACAGAAGTTCGTTGACGTGTCCGACGAAATCCTGGACGGCATCGTCGATCTGAACGTGCGTTCCTATTTCGTCGTCGCGCAGGCGGCGGTCAGGAAAATGCTCGAACGCACCGATCGTCGCCAGCGCGGCGGTGCGGTCGTCAACATGTCGTCGCAGATGGGGCATGTCGGCGCAGCGCTGCGCAGTGTGTATTGCATGAGCAAGCATGCGGTCGAGGGACTGACCAAGGCAATGGCGGTCGAACTCGCACCCATGGGCATCCGGGTCAACAGCGTCTGTCCGACGTTCACGCAAACCCCTCTCGTCCGCGACCTCCTGGCCTCGTCTGACCGGCTCGACGACGTGCTGGCGCGAATCCCCATTGGACGGCTGGGCCGGGTCGAGGAGGTTGCGGCAGCCGTGGTCTACCTCGCGTCTCCCGCAGCCGCGATGGTGACAGGGGCCAGCCTGCTCGTCGACGGGGGGTGGACCGCGCAATAGCACGCGGCGAGTCGGTGCCCGCATTCGTCACGATTTCTGAACAGTCCCCAACATTTAGTCGTTTGCCCCGCGACGGGCCTGCTCCCCACAATCCTCTCCAGGCGCTGCATCCAGTTCGCAGGTCCGTGGCCAGGTCAGAGCGTATAAGGCTCACGAGAACTCATTGCCCAGGAGACAAGTGGTGACAGGCAAGTGGAGTCAGGAGAAGATCGTCTTCTTCATCTTTGTGTTGACGTTCATTGGCCTGAGTGTCGGGCTCACCGGCTTTCTGTCCGTCGCCAATGCATTGACCCTTGTCAGAAGCGTGGCGGTACTGGGGATGCTCGGCGTCGGTATGGCACTGGTTGTCATCGGCCGCGGCATCGACCTCTCGGTCATCGCCAACATGGTGATGTCTGTGGGGTTCACGCTGTATCTGGCGAACCAGGGGCACGCCATGCCCGTGGCGCTTCTCTTCGGTCTGTTGATCTCGCTGGCGTTCGGACTCATCAACGGAATCCTGATTGCCTACGCGGAAATTCCCGCTCTCTTCGCGACGCTCGCGTTCGGCACCTGCGTGTACGGGTTCGGGCGAGTTTTCCTGATTCCGACCGACGTGGTGTACCTGCCGCAGGGCACCGGATGGTTCGAGTTTCTGGGCAAGGGAACGTTCCTCGAAGTGCCGATGCCCATCGTCGCCTTTTTGTTGCTGTCGCTGTTGGCCTTTCTTTTGCTGCGTTTTACCAAGTTCGGTCGTTTCGTATACGGCATTGGCGAAAACTACCAGTGCGCGCGGATCACCGGCATATCGATACGCGTCATGGTGGTGGTTCAGTACGTCATCACGTCGGCGGTGACATTCGTCTCGGGCGTCGTGTTTGCCACCTCGGTCTCGAGCGTCAACACGCGCCTGTTCAACTCGACGATGATCTATGACGTGATCCTCGTCGTCGTCCTCGGCGGGATTGGACTCAGCGGCGGCAAAGGCGGCGTCAGGAATGTGATCGTCGGCTCCCTGCTGATCGGCACGCTGCTCAACGGAATGACCATCATGGACATGCCCGTGACCGTACAGAACCTGATCAAGGGAATGATGCTGCTGATCGCCATCACGATCGACACGATGCTGAACCCACGCGACGAACAGGTTTCGCAGCAGGGCGACATTTAAACGACTTACAACAGGAGACTGACGATGAAGAAATTCTTGGCAAAGCTGGGTGTAGTTCTGCTTTCGGTTACGGCAATGGGAGCGAGCGCAGCCGGAATCGACGATCCCTTCAGGGCGCAGTACCTGAACGCCTTCAAAGGCAAGAAAGTCGCGTTCATCCCGCTATCCATGGGCATCGACGTGGCCGAGGGATGGGGCGCACTCTGGAAGCGACAGGCCGACGAACTGGGGTACAGCTTCATCGTTCGCGATCCGAACTGGAACACCTCAGTCGGTGCACAGGCCCTGACCGACCTGATCACCGAGAGGCCCGATGTCATCATCATCCAGAACCCCGATCCGCAGTCGTACTCGCGACTGGCAAAACGGGCGCAGGACGCCGGAATCTACATTCTTCAAATCCAGCAAAGTTCGGCACTGCAGACGGAAGGCTTCGTCGGTCCGGATTGGGTTGCCTTGGGCGCGAAGCTGGTCGACTCCATGAACAAGCGTTGCGGCGCCGGCACGGGAACCTCTGGCAAGGTGGCCATTCTCCAGGGTCAGCTGACAGCTGCCGCCAGCCTTTACCAGATCAAGGGCGTGACCGATGAGCTCGTCAAATATCCTGCGCTCAAGGTCGTCGCCACGCAGGCGGCGGACTGGGACGCCAGCAAGGCCAACGCGGTCGCGAAGACATTGCTCCAGCAAAACCCCGACCTGTGCGGGTTCATCGGATTCTGGGACGGCCAGGACATCGGCGCTGCCGCCGCGGTCCAGGAGGCTGGCAAGAAGGGCAAGGTGTTCATCGCCACCTCCGGCTCGGGTGTTGATGCGATGTGCAAGAACATCATCGACGGCAAGTTTAGCGACGTGGTCAGCATGGACATCACGGGCGGTGGACGCGACATCAACACGCTGATCCGCTTCCTGTTGCAAACGAAGCCGAAAGCAGGAACCTTCAAGTCGTCTCTCTATGTCCCGCTGAGGGTCGTCTCGAGCGAGACCGTAAAGCCGTCGGACTGCTATTCACTTGCGGACCTGAAGCGCTAGTTGCAAGCCCGCGCGCGTCTTGAATCCCGGACCCGGATGCCCCTCGATCTGTTCGGGGGCACCGGGGCGCGCCGCACACCGTGGCGACAGTCCGGCGCGATTGCGATGACTCTTTGCCCCTACCACCCCACGCAAACATGAAAAGTGCCAAGGCCCAACCCCTGGGCCTTATGGAGGGAGCAGAAGCTCGCGGCGCAGCGTCGGGGGGGAGCGAACGGATCAGCCTCGGCGAGACGCTGGTCAAGATCCGCTACCGGCTGATTCCCGATCGCGCTGTCGGCGAGTTGATGTCGAAGAACTGGATCGACAACGCGGTCGGATTCCTGTTCCTGATACTGGTGATCGCGGTCTCCGGCACCGTGATCAATGATTTTTTCTCGGCCGAGAACTTTTCGAATAATGCGCGTCAGCTCGGTGAACTGGCGCTTATCGCCATCGGGTTGATGGTGGTGATGGTTGGCGGTGGCATCGACCTGAGTATCGGCTCCAATTTCGCCCTCGGCAACCTTCTGACCCTGGTCCTTGTCAACGTCTTCGGGTTCGGCTTCCCGACCACGGCGATTGCCGTGGTCCTCGTGTGCGGTTTCGTGGGCCTGATCAACGGTCTGCTCATCGGCTACCTGAAGCTCCGGGCATTTTTGACGACGCTGGCGATGCTGATCGTCGTGCGCGAGATCGTCAACATCACGCTGCTCGCGTTCTCGGCCGAGACGGCAACCGGCCTGCCGATCGGCGGCATCTGGGACCTTGTCGGGACGGGTGGATTTTTCGGCATTCCGGCTTCGACGATTGCGCTCGCGGTGGTGGCGGTCGCGGTGCACATCGTTTTGAGCCGCACGCGTGTCGGCTGGCATCTGCTGGCGGTCGGAGGTTCACGCCGCTCCGCCCACAACATAGGCATCAACGTCCCCCGGACCGTGTGCATGAGCTACGTGGTGTGCGGCATGTTATGCGGCCTTTCCGGCTTTCTCTATACGACGCGGCTGAGCAGCGCCGGAGCGAACACAGGCGTCGGGCTGGAGGTGGCAATCCTTACGGCGGTCGTGCTGGGCGGCAACAGCCTGGGCGGGGGCCGTGGTTCGGTCGCCAAGGCTCTTATCGGTTCCATATCTGTCGTGATGATCACCAATGGAGTCGTGCGGCTCGGCCTGGTCAGCGGTGCGGGCTCGCTGGTGCTGGGGAGCATCCTGCTACTGGCTGTCGCGGTCGATATCCGGTGGGTCAAGCACAAAGACAGGCTGTTGGCCAAGTCCTATGTCTCGCCGGGCTACCGCGCGCTGGGACCGATGCCGTCGACAGCGCCGGGCTCGGGATCTCCTTACGCCGTCAACGACCGGCTGGCGAACGTCGAGCTGATCGGCCTCGGGGAGCTCGAGGGACCCGAAGACGTGATCTTCGATGCCGACGACAATCTCTACACCGGCGAGCGGCATGGCGACATCATTCGCTACTTCGCGCCAGACTATCGACGCCGAGAAGTCTTTGCGCACATTGGCGGCCATCCGCTGGGGATGGCGTTCGACAAGGCCGGAAACCTTTACTCCTGCGTGGGAGGAATGGGCCTTTATCGCGTCACTCCGAAGGGAGTCGTCGAGCTCGCGACTGACGAGACGAGCCGCAGTCCGTTCTCGATCATCGACGATTCGAGGATGCGTCTCGCGGACGACTGCGACATTGCGCCGGACGGCAAGGTCTACTTCAGCGAAGCGACAGTACGCTACGAACTGCAGGACTGGGCGGTGGATGGCCTGGAGAGTCGAGGCAACGGCAGGCTCGTCTGCTACGACCCGAATACGGAATCCACCGAGACTGTGCTGCGCAATCTGGTCTTTCCGAACGGTGTGTGTCTTTCCCACGACGGCCAGACGATCCTGTTCGCGGAGAGCTGGGCTGCAAGGATCAACAGATACTGGATATCCGGCCCGCGCGCGGGAGTGCTGGAGGCTGTCATCGACAACCTGCCGGGTTATCCCGACAACATCAACCGAGCGTCCGACGGGAACTATTGGTGCGCCTTGATGGGAATGAGGACCCCAGCCCTGGACATCGCGATGCGGATGCCAGGGTTCCGGCGCCGGATGGCGCGCCGGATTGCGCCCGACGAATGGCTCTATCCGAACATCAACACCGGCTGCGTTGTGAAGTTCAACGATCAAGGTGAGGTGCTCGATGTGCTGTGGGATGCGCACGCCGTGAACCATCCCATGATCACTTCGATGCGCGAGCACAAGGGGTATCTGTACCTCGGTGGCGTGACGAACAATCGAATCGGACGTCTGAAGCTGGAGCATGCCGATACGGCCTGGTGCGGTATCGCCAGTTACTGGGGCGAGAAGCGGTGCTGAGCTTTGCCAGGAACGCATGCGACGCGATCACCGGCCGCGGGACGGCGGCGGTAACGATCCCGGCGATGGACGGCCCGCTGCGCGCGAATGGGCGGCTGCAGGATTCCCGCAGGATGCTTTCGGTCGAATGCCCCGACAACCTCGTGCGGGCGCAAGACACCGTCTACTTCTCGACCGGGACCGAGTTGCATGCACTCATGCCGGGTGAAAGAGATTCGACGGTCTGCGCCGTCTTTGACGGGCGGATCACGGCGCTCGCCTCCGACGCCGACGGAGCCCTTGCAATCGGAGTCGAAGGGCATGGCATCGAATTGCGCGACCGCAGCGGACAACGATCCCCATTGAAATCGATGGATGGCGCGCGCTTCGGCTGCACGACGGCGCTTGCGTTCCGCGGGCCAGGCACTCTTTACGCGTGCGAAGGATCGACCCGCCTGCCGGCGTCGCAGTGGCAACGCAGCCTGATGGAGCGCGACGCCAGCGGCTCGGT
>JANXPQ010000575.1 GCA_025357235.1 Betaproteobacteria bacterium | reverse complement strand
AGGAACTTGAGGATCGGATCGGTGCGAAGTTTGTGCCATGCGCCCGACAGCGTCATGATGCCGTTGATCATGCCGCCCCAGGACGGCGCCAGCAGGATCAGCGAAAAGATCATGCCGATCGACTGCGTCCAGTCCGGCAGCGCCGTGTAGTGCAGGTGATGCGGACCCGCCCACATGTAGGTGAAGATCAGCGCCCAGAAATGCACCACCGACAGCCGGTAACTGTAGATCGGGCGGCCGGCCTGCTTCGGCACGAAGTAGTACATCATTCCCAGGAAGCCGGCCGTGAGGAAAAATCCCACGGCGTTGTGCCCGTACCACCACTCCACCATGGCATCCTGGGCGCCCGCGTACACGTAGTACGACTTCCACAGGCTCACCGGCACTTCAGCGCTGTTGACGATGTGCAGCAGCGCAACCGTAAGGATGAAAGCGCCGAAAAACCAGTTGGCGACATAGATGTGCGGCACCTTGCGCTTGGCGATCGTGCCGAAAAACACCACCGCGTACGCCACCCACACGAGCGTGATGAGAATGTCGATCGGCCATTCCAGCTCGGCGTATTCGTGCGAAGTGGTGATGCCCAGGGGCAGCGTAATGGCGGCCGCCACGATCACCGCCTGCCACCCCCAGAAGGAAAAGGCGGCAAGCCTGCCGCAGAACAGGCGCGCATGACAGGTGCGCTGCACGACGTAGTAGCTGGTCGCGAACAGCGCCGAGCCGCCGAAAGCGAACACCACGGCGTTTGTGTGCAATGGACGCAGGCGCCCGTACGACAGCCAAGGGATGCCATACGTCAGGTCGGGAAACATCAATTGGGCGGCGAGCAGCACACCCACGGTCATCCCGACGATCCCCCACACCACCGTCATGATGGCGAACTGCCGGACGACTTTGTAGTTGTAAGTCGTTTGCTCCTGCATACTTGCTCCCTCGAGTTAAGACGAAACCCCAATAGCCGCAATGCAGCCCGATACAACCCTTTATTGCCCGCCTTTATTGCCCGCTCCTGGCAGCGACGCCATGCTAGCCGCAGCAATCCGGACCGAATTTGACATAGATCAAACGGCCACCGCGTCGAATGGATTTTCATGGGTCCACGATGCCGGGCCGCGGCGGCCGGAGCCAGGGAGGCGACAGATCATTACCGCATTTGAATGGACTCGAAGGAGCGTTCGACGCGCCGGAATGGCGGCGGTGATCCTGATCGTGGCGGCGGTGCCCGCCTGGCCGGAAGGACAGAGCCTCCCGCCCGATGTGCTGGTCAGGACAGTGGTCAGCGATGTGCTCGCCGCCATCAGGAACATCCCGTCCGGCGATCGCGAAGCCCGCGAAAAAGCCCTGGCGTTCGCCAAGCAGAAGATCCTTCCCCACATCGACTTCGAGCGCATGACGCGGCTCGTGGTGGGCAGGGCCTGGCGCAGTGCGGACGCACGGCAGCGCGAAGCGCTGGTCGCGCAATTCAGCACCCTGATCACGCGCACGTATTCGGTCGCAATCGACGCCTACGACGGCCACGAAACACAGGTCGATCCCCTGCCCCTCTCCCCCGCGGACGACGACGTCGTCGTCCGATCCCGCTTTAAGAAGACCGGGGCGCCGCCGGTCGAGGTGGACTATGCCATGTGGAAGTCCGCGCAAGGCTGGAAGGTGTATGACATCAAAGTGGAGAACATGAGCCTGGTGATCACCTATCGCTCGCAATTCGCCGAGGAGACCGGGCGCAGCGGCATCGACGGACTGATCACGTCCCTGGTGGAAAAGAACCGCGCTTCGTCGCGTTAGCGCATCGCCCGGCAACCTGCGACGACCGGACAGGTAGCCTGTCAGTTGCTCAAGCGCGCCAACCGCGCAAAAGGATTGGCCGCGGCGCGGCGCCACGAAAGAACGATCATCTCGTTCTTGAAAAAGTTTCGAGGGTCAGTGCAGCTTCGAAAAAGTGGCCGCCTTACATCACTTTCGAGTAACTCGCCTGCTGCCGTCCCTCGCGCAGATGACGGTCAAACACCATGCAGACGATCCGGACCAGCAGCCTGCCCTTCGCGGTGACCGTAATGCATCCGGATTGCACTTGCACGAGTCCGTCCTGTTCGAGGCGCTGCAACTCCTGCAGTTCCGGCGCGAAGTAACTGCGGAAGTCCATCGGGTAAGCGCGCTCGATCGCGTCGAAGGCCAGACGGAACTGGCACGCAAGCGCCTGGATGACGGCACGCCGGGCCAGGTCGTCCTGCGTCAGCACGATTCCGCCTGCCACGGGCAGATGCCCGTCGTCGAGCGCAGCGTAATAGCTGTCGAGGTCCTTGAGGTTCTGGCTGTAAGTGGGTCCGACGCGCCCGATGGCAGAGACCCCGAAACCCAGCATGTCACTTTCGGCATGCGTCGAGTAACCCTGGAAGTTGCGCTGCAGTCGTCCCTCGTATTGCGCCACCGCCAGGTCGTCACCCGGCTTGGCGAAATGGTCCATCCCGATATAGAGATAGCCGGCTTGGGTGAGGCGACCGATCGCCAGCGTCAGAATCTGCAGCTTGGTGTCGGCCGAAGGAAGTTCGGCTTCGGCTATGCTGCGTTGCGGTTTGAACCTGTTCGGAAGGTGCGCATAACTGTACAAGGCGACACGATCGGGATCGAGCGCGAGCACCCGGTCGATCGTGGTATCGAAGCTGGTCAGGGTCTGCTTCGGCAGGCCGTAGATCAGGTCGAGGCTCACCGACCGGAAGACCGCCGCCCGCGACTCTTCGATCACGCGCCGCGTCTCGCTTTCGGTCTGGATGCGATGCACTGCCTTCTGCACCGCCGGATCGAAATCCTGCACGC
>JANXPQ010000574.1 GCA_025357235.1 Betaproteobacteria bacterium | reverse complement strand
TCGCCCCCTGCTTCGCCAGCGCCGCGAGATTCGGTGCATGGGGCAACAGGGCGGGCGTCATGCCGACGATGTTGAGCACCAGCGTACGATTCATGAAGGTCGCGCTGGTCGCAGTACTGTGTTCACTTGTTTCTCCTCAGTCTCTGGCGACCCGTCTGACGCGGGCCTGCGGCGGTTGATGCCGTCTTCAGTTCGAGAATTCCTTGCTCATTATGAACACCGTGACGGCCCGGCGTTCCTCTTCCGAAAACTGTTCCTTCCAGGAGGGCATGCTACGCAAGCCGCCGGTCACGCGGTCGCGCACGAATTTAGAAGTGTAACGCGAGGGATTGAGTTTGGGGGCCTTGCCTGGGTAGGCGGTCTTGCCATGACAGAACCTGCAGATCTGCCGTAAGACCGCGGGGGCCTTCCCGATGGCCGTCGCAAGCACCTTCTCCAGGTACCGGGTCCGAATAAAAAAATGCCGGGATTCGGGGCCCGGCATTCGAAAAAGAGAGATGCTGCTACGCAAACCAAAAAATGGGTGACAAAGTGGGATGCGCGGGGCCAAGCTTAGCGATGCGACACGCCGACAGAACAGGGAACGTTACCCGCACGCGCGGGGAAAAATTCCCAATTTCTCAACCCGCTTCGGTACGCAACTCTTCTGCTTCGGAACTGCTCGCAATCAGCCCGTGGCTCAGGGCGATACGCACGACTTGAGCAGTATTGCTGACATCGAGCTTGTGCTTGATGTTGGATTGATAGTTCGCAACCGTCTTGTAGGACAGGCACAGGATTTTCGAGATTTCCTGCAGCGAATGCCCAGCGACCAGCAGGCGGAATACTTCGAATTCACGCGCCGACAACGCATCGATCGGATTGTCCCGGCCGGGCAGCATCTGCACCGCCAGTTCCTGTGCCATCTCGTGGCTGATGTAGAGCTTGCCCTGCGCCACCAGGCGCACGGCCTCGACCAGCACTTCCGGCGCGGCCGACTTGGTGACGTAACCGCGTGCGCCCGCTTGCAATGCGCGCGAAGAAAACACGGTGTCCTCATGCATGCTGAACATCAGGATTCGCGCGTCCGGAAGCCGCGCGACGATACGCCGCACTACCTCGATGCCGCCCATTCCTGGAAGATTGATGTCCATCACCGTGACATCGGGCTGCATGTCGCAGACGATGCGATAGGCGTCCTCGCCGCTCGCCACCTCGGCGATGACCGAAATGTCTTCCGTGCGCTCAAGCAAGCGTCGATAGCCCTCGCGCACCACCGCATGATCGTCGACCAGGACTACGCGTACGGGTGTAATTCTTGATTCGTTCATGACTTTCCTCTTACAGGTATCGAAGCGCGCACGCGGACACCCTGGCCCGGCGCGCTTTGCAGATCGAAATTTCCACCCAATGCCTCCACTCGTTCGCGCAGGCCCACCAGCCCCAATCCCTGCCTGCGCGGGCCCGGATCGAAACCGCGCCCGTTGTCCTCGAAGCTGAAAAGGATTTCGCCGCCATCCTGTCCGCTGCCAGCCCGCGCCAGCGCGATCGTCACGCTCGTTGCCTGCGCATGTTTGGCCACGTTGGTCAGGCATTCCTGCGCCAGCCGGTATAGCGTGATATTGACCTCTTCGCTCAGTCCGTCGAGGTCGCCCCCGGCCGAAAAATTGCACCGCACCGTGCCATGGCGCCGCCGCCACTGCTCGATACCGTATTCGATGGCGGAGCGCAACCCGAGTTCGTCCAGGGCCACCGGACGCAGGCGCTGCAGCAGGCTGCGCACCACGTCGTAAACCTGGCCCGACACCTCGATGATCGCCCTGGCGCCGCGCTGCACTTCGGCCGCGTCGTCGCTGCGATCGCGGATCGCCACCGCATCGACCTTGATCGCGTTCAGGCTTTGCCCCAGCTCGTCGTGCAACTCGCGCGCCAGGTTGCGGCGCTCTTCCTCCTGCACCTGCATGGAACGCTGGGACAATCGCCGGTTCTCTTCCAGCGCACCTGCCAGCTCGGTCTGCATCAGCGTCACATCCGTTATGTCCGCGACGTACATGTGCAGTTCAGGTTCGCGCGCCGGCGAAAGCCGCGCGGACAACTTTGCCACCGTCTGCACGACAATACCGTCGCGCCCTTTCAGTTGCAGCAACGGCAATTCTACCTTGCCGCCGCGGAGCAGCGTATTGCAATGCGCGCTCCATTGCTCGCGGTCGAGGTAGAACTCTCCGAGCGATCGGCCGTTCATTTCGTTGGCACTGTTGAACCCGAGCAACTGCGCCGCGGCAGGATTGGCCAGCTTGATCCTGCCATCCATCGTCGCCAGCAGGTTGCCCGCGAGGTTCTCCATGAACAGCATGCGGTAGTGCTCTTCGCTGCCCAGGCGCAGCGCCACCTGCTCCATGACCTGCTTCGACCGGCGCCATGAGAACCACGCCAGGGCCAGGGCCATTGCCAGCAGCGTAAGCGGCAGCTCGTCGACCTGGTAGGCCTCGAACGGCCCGGTGAATTTCTCCACCCACTCTCTCAGGTCGAACGCGCTCGACAACGCGAACGTCAACAGCGTCACGCCGGCAACCACGAGCAGATCCCGGCGTACAGAGGATTGCTGGGAACCGGCCGGGATACTCATGGAAAGAATTCTTCATGGCTTGCGTAGGAGCTATATAGCGGAAGCTCCCCCAGCCAACAAGGGAAATCTTCCCGACGTCCGCCGATTTCATGAAGGGTTCGCCTGGCAAGCGGCCGCTCTGCGATCGGGAATCTTTCCCTTCCACCTCGGGAAGCCGGCCCTACGCGCCGAAGCCGCCCGGGTCTAGGTTGGCATGGTTGCAATGCATCGCCGATTCGATGGGTACCGGAGTGCCGTTCATCTTCCAGATCGTACTGCTGCTGGCATTGCCGCTGGGATTTGCGTACCTGATATCCGTGGCGGGGCTGGTCCTCATTTCCATTCGGACTGCATTGAATGACCCGCCGCTTCGTCCGCGCCGCGAGGAGTCCGGCTCACCCTCGGTACCTCGCTGAGCCTCATGTCGGGAACTTTTCCCAACTTCATTGGGAATACATCCCTGCCGACCGGAATGCCCCTGCTCTAGATTCCCTGACCTGCCCGCCGCGCAGGGTCGCGATGCGATCGTCAGGTACGTCGCAATCGTGCCCCCAAAGGCCGGGGCGGTGAATTCTTACCATGCAATCGAACAGAAAAAACTAGAGGGGAATTCAGATGGTCTTGCATACTCGCCCGCATCAGCGGACACATCTCGCGCTCGCCATTGCCATTGCTTTTTCAGCGGGTCTGGCCCATGGCGCCGACAACCGCGCCAAGGACCTGGAAGCACCGACGGTTGAAGTCGTCGGCACCACGCCGATTCCCGGACTGGGAACCCCGGTCGAGCAAGTGCCCTCCAACGTGCAGGTCGTCACCGGCAAGCGCATCGGCGAGCAGCAGTCCGTGAACCTGCCGGATTTCATGAACCAGTCCATGCCCTCGGTCAGCGTCAGCGAAGTGCAGAACAATCCGTTCCAGCCGAACGTGACCTATCGCGGTTTCCAGAGCTCGCCGCTATTGGGCGCGCCGCAGGGCCTTTCGGTTTACCAGGACGGGGTGCGTCTCAACGAGCCGTTCGGCGACGTGATGAACTGGGACCTGATCCCGCTTTCTGCGGTCTCTACGATGGCACTCGTTCCCGGATCGAATCCGGCGTTCGGCCTGAACACGCTGGGCGGTGCGATCGAAATCCGCACCAAGAGCGGCAGGCAGTATCCCGGCCTGGAAGTGGACACCTATGGCGGTTCCTGGGGACGCAGGGGCACCGACTTCGCCTGGGGCGGTTCCAGCGACAAGCTCGACTACTTCATCGGCGGCAATTTTTTCGAGGAAGATGGCTGGCGTGATTTCTCGCCGACGAGGGTCAAGCAGATTTTCGCCAAGGTCAGCCACCAGGATGCCCAGACCGACTTCGATTTTTCGATCACGCACGCCGACACCAACCTGACCGGCAACGGGGTCACGCCGCAGAGCATGCTCGACCAGCGCCGCCAGTCGGTTTATACGATTCCGGACAACACCCAGAACCACATGACGATGCTGAACCTGTCCGCCAGCCACTGGGCGTCGGATGAGTTGCTGTTGTCCGGCCTGATTTACCACCGCATCAACAGGACGCGCACGCTCAACGGAGACATCAACGACGACTTCGCAGGCAGCGCCAACGACGGCAGCACCGGTGCCAATGGCGGAGCGGGCTTCAACGCGGACACCGCGGTCAGCAACCGCACCAGGACCGACCAGACCAGCGACGGCCTGTGCTTGCAGGGCTCCTGGGTGCTCGACAAGAACACCCTCGCGGTCGGCACGACTTACGACCAGTCGCGCTCCCAATTCGACCAGAGTTCGCAACTTGGAATTTTCCGGTCGGCCACCGACCGCAGCGTGCTGGAAACCGGTACCGAGGATGTGCAAAATTCACTTAGTGGACGCACGCAAACCATCAGCCTCTACGCGACCGATACCCGGAACATCACCAAGGAATTTGCTGCCACCCTGTCCGGCCGATATAACCACACCACGGTGAAAACCACGGACGAACTCAATTTGGCGCCACCGAACCTCGATGGCGACTTCACCTATGTGAAGTTCAATCCCGCAATCGGTGTGACCTACCAGATTACGCCGATGCTGGGGACCTACGCCGGCTGGAACCAGGGCAGCCGCGCACCGAGCCCGATCGAACTCGGCTGCGCAGACCCCAACAATCCCTGCACGCTGCCCAATGCGCTGGCTTCGGATCCCTTTCTGCAGCAAGTCGTCACGCGCACCATCGAGGCAGGCTTCCGCGGCAAGCTGTCCAGCAGCGTGAGCTGGAATGCCGGCGTCTATCGCAGTGTCAACACGAACGACATCCTGTTCGTTGGTACTACCACCAGCGCTGGATATTTCACGAACTTCGGCAAGACGCGCCGGCAAGGCGCCGAGCTGGGACTGGAGGGAGAAACCGGAAGATTCGGATGGGCGGTGGATTACAGTTACGTCAACGCAACCTTCCAGTCTTCGGCGTGCCTGATATCCGAAAACAACAGCAGCGCAGGTTCCACGGCAGAATGCGCAAGTCCGGCCAACAACCTGATCCTGGTCTCGCCGGGCAATAAAATGCCCGGAATCCCGAAGCATCAGCTCAAGCTGAATGGCGACTACAGGCTGACCGATCAATGGACGCTGGGCGGCACGGTGCTCGTGTTCTCGGACCAGTATGCGACCGGTAACGAGAACAACCAGCACCAAGCCGGCACTTTCAATGGCGAAGATTTCCAGGGTTCCGGCAAGGTGCCTGGTTACGCAGTCCTGAATCTGACGACGCGCTACAAAGTGACTTCCAATTGGGAACTGTTCGGCAAGGTCAACAACGTATTCGACAAGGACTATTCAACTGCCGGGATCCTGGCTGCGAATGCCCTCGACAGCGCCGGCAACTTCCAGACCAATTCCGACAACTGGACTCACGAAACCTATTACTCTCCGGGTGCGCCCCGCGCGTTCTGGGTCGGCGTGAAGTACATGATCGGCCAGAACAAGAACAAGTGAGGGAATCCGGATGAATAGTCTGAAAAGTTTTTGTTCGATCCTGCCACTGCTTGCGACCTCGCTTGCAATCGCGGGGCCAAATGCCTACGTTCCGAATGAAGGCAGCGGCACCGTCAGCGTGATCGACACGTCGACCGACCAGGTGATCAAAACCATTCCCGCAGGCAAGAAGCCGCGGGGATCGGCCGTCAGCAAGGACGGCACCAAGCTCTACGTCAGCGACCAGCCACACAACGCACTGGTCATCATCGACCTGGTCAAGGGTGAAATCGGCGGCACGATCGACCTCGGTGAATCGCCCGAAGGGGTCGGCATCTCACCTGACGGCAAATGGGTAGTCGTGGCCAGCGAAATCACCAACGCGATCAACTTCATCGATACGGCCACCGGCAAGAAAGCATTCAGCGTCAAGACCGAAGGCAAGAATCCGGAACACGCCGAATTCACGCCGGACAGCAAGTTGCTGCTGGTCAGCGCCGAGGAAGCCGAACAGGTCGATGTCATCGACGTCGCCCAGCGCAAGCAGGTCAAGTCGATCCAGGTCGGCAAGCGCCCGCGCGGCATCGGTTTCCTGCCAGACGGCAGCAAGGCCTATGTCGCCTCCGAATTCGTCAGCAAGATTTACGTGATCGACATGGCGAAGCTGGAAGTGAAAAGTGTGCTGCCCGGCGGCAACTTCTCGAACGGCGTGGCGGTAACGCCCGACGGCAAGCGTGTATTCATTTCCAACGGCAAGGACGCTTCGGTCTCGGCGATAGATACCGCGACCGATCAGATTATCGGCACCATTCCGGACGGCAAACGGCCCTGGAACATGGCAATCACGCCCGATGGCAAAAAGCTGTATGTCGCCTGCGGCCGTTCGAACGCGGTCTATGTGATCGACACCGAGGCACTCAAGCCCATCACCGACGTCAAAGTGGGTGAATTGCCCTGGGGCGTGGCCATCCGCTGACGCTCCCGCGCTGAATTCCGGCAGACGCCTCGCGCGCCGGGGCGGTCCGGTCGGACCAAACCCTGGTTTGGGAAGTTTTCCCAATTTTCCTGGGAATTTTTCCCAATTTTTGCGGGAATTACTTCAGGCGCCCGAATTTCCCCTACTCTTGTCTTGGATTCTCGCGTTCAGTTGGGACTCGACGGGTCACCGCATGCCGGCGTGTCCCCGCGAGAGCAAAGCGGGGCAACAACCGCTCGATAACTAATTCATAACAAGAGGGGAATTTCAGATGGTTTTCCATTCCTGCCGGACTTCACAGGCCCACCGCGCTTTTGCTTTTGCCTTTGCCGTCGGCTTGATCTTTTCGGGCGGCCTCGTCCAGGGCGCTGAAAATCCTGCAACCGAGCTGGAAGCACCGACAGTGGAAGTCATCGGCACTACTCCGCTTCCGGGCATCGGCACCCCGCTCAACCAAGTGCCGGCAAACGTGCAGAGCCTGACGAGCACAAATATCTCCAGGCAAAACACGCTTAACGTGACGGATTTCATGACGCAGAATCTGGGCAGCGTCAGTTTTACCAACAGCAACGTGAATCCATTTCAGCCTGACGTGAATTTTCGCGGATTCACCGCTTCGCCGTTGCTTGGCACTCCCCAGGGCCTCTCCGTATTTCAGGATGGCGTGCGCATCAATGAAGCATTCGGGGACACGGTGAACTGGGACTTCATCCCGCAATCGGCGATTGCCAACATCACATTGATCCCCGGTTCCAACCCCGTCTTCGGCCTGAATACGCTCGGCGGCGCCCTGTCCATCCAGACCAAGAGCGGGTTCGAGTACCCGGGAACTTCGATACAAACCTACGGCGGTTCCTTCGGGCGCCGTGCCGTCGAGTTCGAAAGCGGCGGGCACGGAGAAAATGTCGACTACTTCGTCACCGGCAATACGTTTCAAGAGGACGGTTGGAGGGACCATTCACCGAGCCGGGTGAACCAATTGTTCGCCAAGACAGGCTACCAGGACGCCAAAACCGACATCGATCTGAGTTTCACCGGGGCCAACAATGCGCTCCAGGGTACGCAGGCCCTGCCCCTGTCGATGCTGAATAACCCCAAACAGGCCTTCACCTGGCCCGATATCAACGACAATCGCCTCGCCTTCGTCAATCTCAAAGCCAGTCATTTTCTCACGGAGGAAACACTGCTCGCAGGCAATGTCTACTACCGTCAGGTCGATGCACACAGTTTCAACAGCAATACAAATGACAATTTCGACCCCCTGAATCCGACCGCCCCGGGCGCAACATCCGCGCAAAACATCATTGGGGACACACACCAGGTCGGCACCGGCGGCACCATTCAATTGACGTTGCTTGGCGATTTGAACGGACACAAAAACAGTTTCACGGGCGGCCTCAGCCTCGATCACGGCAACACGGACTTCTCGCAATCCACCCAAGATGCCGATTTCTCGCCAGACCGCGGAACGGCATCGAGTTCACCGACTGACCTGACTACGCATGTCGTAAGCACCAATAGCTACTATGGCGCCTACCTGACCGATACATTCGCAGTAACGGAAAAGCTTCATCTGACAGCATCCGGCCGCTATAACTATGCCACCGTCAAGCTCTCCGACCAGCTCGGAACGGTATTAAACGGCGATCATTCGTTCTCGCGCTTCAATCCGGCGGCGGGATTGACGTATGAACCGGCCAAGGCGCTCACCACGTACGTGATCTATAACGAAGGCATGCGGGCACCAACACCCGCCGAGCTGACCTGCGCGGACCCGAATGCACCTTGCAGCCTTCCCAACGCTTTTGTATCGGATCCCGCCCTCAAACCCGTCATCTCGCGGACCTGGGAAACGGGAGCACGGGGCAAACTGAGCGACCACGTGAATTGGAGCACCGCCATCTTTCGCAGTGTGCTCGACGATGACATTCAGTTCATCAGCAGCGGTGGCGGGGCGATAAGCTCGGGGTTTTTCCAGAATGTCGGTCAGACGCGACGCCAGGGAATCGAACTGGGGGTGGATGCGAATCTGGGGCGGCTCACTCTGAGCTCCCATTACAGTCTGATCGAGGCGACCTATCAGTCATCTCTCATTATCAACAGCCCGAACAACTCGACTGCCCAACCCATTACCTGTCCCACCTGCACCGATATTCGGGTCAGCCCCGGCAACCGTATTCCCGGCATTCCCCGGCATCAGTTCAATGCGCGTTTGGAATACGCGTTCACCGAGAAATTCTCGGCGGGTACAACCCTGATTGCCGCGTCCGATCAGTTTGCCCGCGGCGACGAAAATAACCAGGACGTCAACGGTACGGTACCGGCGTACGCCATAGTGAACATTGATGCGCGCTACCAGGCGGACAGGAACTGGCAGTTCTTCGGCAAAATCGACAACCTCTTCGACAGGCGGTATCAGACTTTCGGAATATTGGGGCAGAATCCATTCATCGGGCCCAACAATACATTCGATACGACCGGTGGCTCCGTCACGGAGCAATTCCGTTCGCCGGGTACCCCACTCGGCATCTGGGTCGGCGTTAAGTACACGATGGGCGAGAACAAAAAATAAACGAAGCGGTTTCACCCGCGGGCTTTTTTTCGTCCATGCGCGCCGCCGTTTATAATTCCGCACATCCATTCCCCGGACAACATCAGAACAATGAAAGCTCCTCAGGTACGCGCACTCATATTCGACGTCTTCGGCACCGTGGTCGACTGGCGCGGCAGCCTCATCCGCGAAGGCCGCGCGCTCGGCGCGAAAAAGCGCCTGGATGTGGATTGGGCCGCCTTCGCCGACGCATGGCGCGCCGGGTACCAGCCCGCCATGCAGAAAGTACGAACCGGCAAGCTGCCGTGGATGAACATCGACTCTTTGCACCGGTTGATACTCGACGAATTGCTTGATCAGTTTGCGATTCGTAATCTCAAGGAAGCGGAAAAGGACCAGTTCAACCGCGCCTGGCACCGGCTGGCACCGTGGCCCGATTCGGTGCGCGGACTGAAGCGCCTGAAAAAGAAATTCGTGATCTCCACGCTGTCCAACGGCAACGTGTCGCTGCTCACCAACATGGCGAAGAATGCCGGCCTGCCGTGGGACTGCGTGCTTTCCGCGGAACTGTTCCATCACTACAAGCCCGATCCGGAAAGCTATCTCGGCGCCGCGAAAATGCTCGACCTGAAGCCCGGAGAAGTCATGCTGGTCGCGGCACACAAGGACGACCTGCGCGCCGCGAAACGCTGCGGGCTGCGCACCGCATTCGTGCGACGGCCGAAGGAAAAAGGACCGAACGTGAAGCCGGATCTCACCGCCGATCGCGCCTTCAACTACAACAGCGACGATTTCCTCGACCTGGCGGATCAGCTCGGCGCCTGAGTTTCATGGCAGACCGGCAACACAATCGGGGCGTACCGACCTGGGACCTGCCGGTCAGGATTTTCCATTGGGCACTGGTGTTGCTGGTGATTTCGCAGATCGTGACCGCTTCGATCGGCGGCAATGCCATGCAGTTTCATGCGTTCGGCGGTTACGCCATCCTGGCACTGGTCCTGTTTCGCGTGCTGTGGGGATTCCTTGGCGGCACGCACGCCCGCTTCCGCGATTTCGTGCGCAGTCCTGGCGCCGTGGTTCGCTATGCGACGTCCATGCCGAGAGGTCTGCACGCGGCGTATCGAGGCCACAACCCTCTCGGCGGCTGGAGCGTACTGGCGATGCTGGGCTCGTTGCTGTTGCAGGCGACCACAGGGTTGTTCGCCAACGACGACGTGATGATGGAAGGTCCGTTGGTGAAACACGTTTCCGGACACGCCAGCGCAATCGCCACTGCAATTCACGACGCCAATGCCGCGGTGCTGCTCACCCTGGTGGCAGTCCACATCGCGGCGGTGCTGTTTTATCTGCTGGCAAAAAAGGAAAATCTGATCGCGCCGATGATCACCGGCCGCAAGCAATCCGTAACGCCGGATGAATCCGCGCGCTACGGCAAACTGTGGCTCGCAGCGGTACTGCTCGGTTGCAGCGCAGCGGCCGTCTACTTCGTGATCAGGATTTGATGCGCCGGTAGCGGGTTACATGCGCCGGCGTGGCAACGCCTGGCTGCAGCCGCTTGTCCGGGTTCGGCGTGGCAACCGGGGCCGAGAGGTCCAGCGTGCCCGCCCAGATGGGCAACGCATAGTCCTCCTCGTCGTCGACCGGCGGACCGGTCCTGACCTTGGCGGACGCTTCGACGATGTCGAGCTTCAGCACCGTGGTCTGATCGACCTCTTCCTGTTTCACCGGACGCAGGCTCTCCCAGCGGCCGGGCACGATGTGGTCGGTGATGGTTTTCAGCGCGGCCACTTTCTCGTCGGCCGCGACCGGCTCGGCCGTACCGAGAATGACCACCGAACGATAATTCACCGACGAATGAAATGCGGAACGCGCGAGGACCAGTCCGTCGACCAGCGTGACCGTCACACACAACGGTATGCCCTTCCCGGCTTCTGTCAGCATGCGGCTGGCGGCCGAGCCGTGGATGTAAAGCACACGGTCCTTGCGCCCATAGCCGATGGGAATCACGAACGGCTGGCCGTTCTTCACGAACCCGACATGACAGAAAAAACCCTCGTCGAGGATTGCGGCAACGGTGGCGAAGTCGTGACTGCCGCGCGACGGATAGCGATCTAGTTTGGTACGGCTGGATTCGAGGTCCATAAGGGCGGTGATTGGTGATTGGTAATTGGTGACTAGTGATTAGTGATTGGTGACCAGCAAAACCGCGAATACGGGCGCTTGAGCTTTCCACCAATCACCAGTCACCAATCACCAATTACTTATTACGGTACTTATCGTGGCAAGCCTTGCAGGCCTTGCCGGTCTCGCCGAACTGGGATTTGATGGCGGCGAAATCTCCGCCCTTGGCGATCTCCGCCAGCTTCGCGGCTTCGCCCTGCATTTTTTCCAGTTTGGCTTTGAAGTCGTCCATGTCCAGCCAGATCTCCGGCTTGGCTTTGGTCTCGCCGGACTCCGACCCCGGGACGAAGCCTTCCAGCGGCAACTTGCTCATGTAGGCGACGATTTCCGCATTGCGCGCGAAGGCGGCGGCATCGTAGGGACGATCGCCCTTGACCATCGCCGCCATTGGACCGAAATTCCAACCAATGACCCGGTAGACGCCCTGCCGGTACTTGATGGCGTCTTCGGGTTTGGCTTGCGCGAAGGCAGAGCCGGCGAACAGCGAGCCACAGGCAGTCAGCAACAATGCGATGAGCAGGCGTTTCATGATTCCCTCCGGAATAAGGTCAGGAGATTCTAGCATCACCTCACCCCCCGCCCTCTCCCCCGAAGGCGGAGAGGGTACGCTGCGCAAGCGTACAGCGATTTTGAACTTCAACTCCCTCTCCGTCCTTTGGGGGGAGAGGTTTCGTCGACGCGGCGAACGGGTGATTTCATCACCAACGTGTCCGCGCGTCAGGGTGAGGTGGAGCGAATCTTGTCCCGGATGCGGTCCAGGCGTAGGCTTTGCGTCCAGCCTCTGGCGTCGGGCGCAATCATGACCAATGGGAGGTTTCTCGAATGGAATTGATTTATACGTCCTGTAGTTATTACTCGCGCCGCCAGTTTATCCGTCAATTTGACGGGATATTTCCCGTCAATGGGATTGCTACTTCTAGTTGGGCATCTTTAGCGCGATGACACTCGTTGTGACTTCCGCATCAGCGTTCGGGATCACTGTTGTCGGTGATCGCGCAGTCACTCGCCGTTCTGATTCGGGTGTCGAAATACTTGCGGCAAAGAAGGTCTGGTACTCGCCAGAAGCGAATGTGGCTCTCGCCTTCTGGGGTAATGCAAACCTCTCGGGCGATGAATCGCTGGAAGAGTGGGCGCGTCGCTTTGTTTCGAACATTCAGTCCCATGACTCCGTTGCGTCGGTTTGCGAACGATTGGTTAGTACTCTCAACCCTGAACTCGAATCGCTCGGAAATTCATGGTCGTACCTGCGGCGAGAGATTCATGTGTCAGGGTATGAAAACGATTTACCCGTCATCTTTCACGTGCATACCGGCGATCCGCGTGAATTTCATCATTCACTCGAAGTGCATCGTGATTACCCAGACATCCACGGGGGCGGACCTGAGAAGTACCGACAACATCTCGATAACGGCGGTCTCGTGCAGCTTCGAAACGGCTACTACGGTCTGTTCGCTACGCTCGCTCAAGTAGTTTTTGAGTCACGCGCTGACCTCTCGGCCCTCCTTGAACGACAAGTCCCTGCCCCCTCGCAAAATGGTCAGGCTGCATTCGACGAGGCGTTAGTGCGGTTAGCGGCGGGGATACTGAAGTCGGCGCAGCTACCTCAGAGTGTCGGCACAGACCTTGACGTCGTATCCTTTACATCGCGAGGCTTGGCGCCCCAGTGATAACTGTGCCCAACCAGTCATTCGAGCGGACCTCGCGCCTGCGGCGCTCGTCTGCTCAATTCCGACGTTGGGCGTCAATTCGCGAAATTCGCGCCAGGAGTTAGGAGAACGGCATGCGAGCAAAGGTCGTGCAAATTCAAGCAAACGATCCGCAAATCATTGCGCCCTGCGGCCTGAATTGCAGCCTGTGTCGCGCATACATCCGGGAGCGCAACCCATGCCCCGGTTGCCGCGGCAGTGAAATCAATAAGTCGAATGCATGCCTTACTTGTGCCATAAAGAACTGTAAAGAGCTCGCCGCCGGTGGGCATCAATTCTGCTCTTCCTGCGACAAGTTCCCCTGCGCCGAACTGCTGCATCTTGATGCCCGCTACAAGGCTAAGTACGGCGTGAGCGCCATCGGAAATCTACAGCACATAGAGCTGGCTCGGTTAGTTATTGAGTCTTCCATAATTCATGACATTACCAGAGCGTAGCCTGCATCCAGCAAGCGGCAATGATCGAGGGGCGCTTTTGCGCGCTCTTGAGTTTGTTGCGTGCGCTCGTGTGCAATTCGCTCAGATCGTTGGGACAGTAGTTGGCCAGCGCGTGTCGCTTGAGCCAGGCCCACAGATATTCGACCGGATTGAGTTCGGGGGCGTAGGCAGGAAGAAAGGCCATCTGGATGTGTCCGTCCAGAGCGTCGAGGTAGTCGCGCACCAGATGGCTGCGATGCGCCTTCAATC
>JANXPQ010000212.1 GCA_025357235.1 Betaproteobacteria bacterium | reverse complement strand
CAAGGAGTCGCGCCGGCGGCTTGGCCGCTACGCGCTGGCGCTCGCAGCGCTGATATTCCTGATGTCGCTCAGCGGCGGCTTCGTCGCCGGCATCCGCGCCGGCTTCGCCTACAACACCTTTCCGCTGATGAACGGGCACTTCGTGCCGCCGGAAATCCTGATGCTCGAACCGTGGTGGCTGAACCTGTTCAACAATATGGCGACTGTGCAGTTCAACCATCGCATGATCGCGTGGCTGCTGATGCTGCTGGTGCCGGCATTCTGGCTGATGGCGCGAAGGGTTCCGCTGCCGCCGCGTGCGCGCCTTGCCACTCATCTTTTTCTCGGCATGCTGGCCATCCAGGTCATGCTCGGAATTTCGACGTTGCTGCTGGTGGTACCGGTACCGCTCGCCGCCGCCCATCAGGGCGGTGCCGTGTTATTGCTGAGTGCGGCGCTCTGGGCCGGGTACGAAACACGCGCTGCCTGAGCGACGAATACCGCTAATCGCAAAAACGGGCGAGCCCCGCGAGAGGACGCACCGCCGTCTGCAACCAGTTCACCTGTGCGTAATGATTGGAATTGCTGGCGCAGGCGCCGGCGGACTCGCTTGCCGTCCCCGCTTCCATCAAAGCCAGCACCAGCACCGTGCTGGCAACGATAATCACCGTGCATCGAACCAGAAACTCGACCAGGGAAGTACTCATCGGCCTGCCCTCCTTGTCTGAACACGGGCTCAATATAATGGCGGTTTCCCGGCGCCATCCTTGATGTCAATCAAGAAATCCTTGACTGCGATTGAAGCAGTGCGCAGCCTTCGCCTATAAGACAATTCAACGACATCGAGCCGGTCTTTCCGAATGCACAATTCAGCCGCCACAGGCCTGAGTGAGGCGCGCAATACGCCGCGGTACTGGCTGCATCGCGTTGCGACCGCGGCCGTGGTTATCGCGCTGGTGATCGTGGCCAGCAGTGCCTACCTGCGGCAGGCTTCATTGCGGTTCAGTTGTCCCGACTGGCCGGCGTGTACACAGCGGATCGCAGGCCAGGATCCTGCGCGCGAGCAGTCCACCGCTGAAAGTGGAGCCCGCATCGTGCATAGGCTGAGCGCCTCCATCGCCGGCGCCGCGGTGCTGCTGATCGTGTTTCTGTCCTCGGTGCAGCAGCCGCGGGTGCGCCCGGACGTCGCCCTGTCTGCGGTAATAGTGGCGCTGACCTTATTTCTGGCTGTGCTCGGCCGCTGGTCGCGAACGTCGCAGGGGCCGTTCGTCACGCTCGGTAACCTGCTCGGCGGCATGACCCTGCTGGCGCTGCTGCAATGGATGCGGCTGCGGACCTCGCCGGCGCACGCCGCGGCGGATGAAGCAGGTCGCCTCGCCCCCGTGGCCGGCACTGCGCTTGCAGTGGCATTTGTCGTGGTGTCCCTGGGCGCATTGATCAGCTTCAATCAATCCATTTCCGCCGCTCGCGCCGCAAGCGACGGAGTCTTGGCGTCCGCGCATCTGCTCTCGGGCATGCTGATGCTGTTGCTCACGGGCACGCTGGCGCTGCACCCCGGCGCGGGGAAGAGCGGTCGCCGCGTCGGCGCGGCCGCCTTCGCGCTTGCCCTCGCGCTGGCAATGACCGGGTGGATTTCGACCCGCTTCGATTACCCGCTCGCCGCGGCTCTGGCTCACAATCTTCTCGCCGCATTGCTGCTGATGATGCTGGAAACAGCGGCATATCGCTCGCAAGGCTGATACGCAATGAGCGCCCCGGTCATGCTCGATGTGCGCGGCCTGGAGCCGCCCGAACCGATGGAGCGGGTGCTCGGCGCGCTGGATATGCTCAAACCCGGCGAACAGTTGCTGATGATCATAGATCGCCAGCCCCGGCCGCTTTATCGCATCCTGCACAATAACGGCTACGCCTACCGCGAAACGCTCAAGCCCGAAGGCATCTTCGAGATTCTGATCTGGCAGGCGCGATGACCGTACAGAGACCGTCTTTCGATTGTCGCGAACCGCCATCGCTTTGAGCTGACTGGCCCCGGAGAGACCCTGGGATTTCTCACCATGGTAATGCGTGGTGCGCCGCTACGGCTGCTGACGGTAGTCCGTGGGTGGTCACCCCAAGACGTTCCTTGCGCTCAGGGCACGAGATAGTAGGCAGCCGTCGCACCGCGGTTGGCCTTGGCTTTGGCCAGTTCGTTGCGCGCCACTGTGCGAAGGTGCACCTCATCGGGGCCGTCGAAGAAGCGCATTGCGCGCCCCCAGGTCCACAGGAAGGCCAGCGGCGTGTCCGGCGTCAAGCCCATTGCGCCGAATGCCTGAATGGCACGATCGAGCACCCGGGTCTGCAACTGGGCGGCAACGAGCTTGATGGCCGACACGTCGATGCGGGCAGCCTGGTTACCTTGCCGATCCATCAGCCAGGCGGCACGCAGCACGAGCAGCCGCGCCTGATCTATCTCCACGCGCGAGTACGCGATCCAATCCTGCACGTTGGCATAGTCGCTCAGGTGCTTGCCGAACGCGCGCCGCTCGAGGACACGCTCGCACATCATCTCGATCGCCAGCTCGCATTGACCGATCGTGCGCATGCAATGATGCACCCGGCCGGGCCCGAGGCGCGCCTGCGCCAGCGAGAAACCGTTGCCTTGCTCGCCGAGCAGGTTTCCCACCGGGACGCGCACATCCCTGAACAGCAACTCGCAGTGCCCCTCGGGCGACACGTGCTGCATGATCGGCACGTTGCGCACCACCTCCACGCCCGGCGTGGTCATGGGCACGAGGACCATCGAATGCCGGCGATGCGGATCTGCATCCGGCGACTCGTCGGATATGCCCAGCACGATGGCAACCGTGCAATTCGGATGTGCCGCTCCGGTGATGAACCACTTGCGTCCATTGATCACATACACGTCACCCTCGCGCCGGATCGTCGTGCGTATGTTCGTCGCATCGGAGGAGGCGACGTCGGGTTCCGTCATCGCGAAGCAGGAGCGAATGTCTCCTTCAAGCAGCGGTTTGAGCCAGAGATCCGACTGTTCCGGCGTGGCGAACAGATGCAGCAGTTCGATGTTACCGGTGTCCGGTGCGTTGCAGTTGAACACTTCCGCGGCCCAGGGAATCCGCCCCATGATCTCTGCCAACGGCGCGTATTCCAGGTTGCTCAGGCGCGTACCGGGCTCACCTTCGCGCAGTCCCGGCAGGAAGATGTTCCAAAAACCGGCCTGCCGGGCAAGTGCCTTCAGCGGCTCGACCACCGCGGTGGGATACGCACCGTGCTCTGCCTGGCGATGCCACGCCTGATTGGCAGGCAGTACATGGCGCGCCATGAACTTGCGCAGCGAATCCTGCATCGCTTCATTGTCGGGTTGGTACTGAAAGTCCATCGCGTTTCCTTGTTGATCAGTCCGACAAATTGTGCAGTTCCCGCAGCGTCGCGCGATGCCGGCGCAGCGGCGTCGACGAACCGATCACGTCCCTGACGCAGAAGAACCGCGCCCCGACGCGATGAGCGCGCTCATTCGTCCAGCGTTTTGGGACGCCCGGTGCCGATGGCACCGTCGGAGCGGGCTTTCAGATACGCATAGAGGTCGAGGACATGCGGTTTCATGCCCGGATCGGCCAGCCATACCGGCATCGTGACCTGGCCTTGTGTGCCCCGCCGCTGCTGCAGCACTTCATTGATGACCGATTCGCGCGAAGCCTCATCGGGAGGCACACCCGGGGAGGGACCCAGAATCCGGTATCGCGCCAGTATCTTGTTCGCGAACTCCACCTGCGTCATCGTCTTCAGGCTCTGCCTGAGGTCGGGCGCCACGTCGGTGCCCGATGCATCCTGCCCATGACACATGTGACAAGAGAGGTGATAAGTGAACCAGCCGGCGTAAGTGCCCCAATCGACTTTGCCGCCGACGACCCGGTAGGTGCCGGGCGCGGGACCGGCGTCGCCGGCCACAAGGTTCCCGGCAGGAATGAGCAGCAGCATGACTGCAATGACGGGCAGACTGATCCGGGGGCTGCATATCGACATGATGACCTCCTGCTGTTGTCAGAGTAACCTCATCAGGGTAAACGGATTGTCCTGCGTGCCTTTGACGAATATCAACGCCGATTCGCGCTGCATTCACGGCGGGAGCGATTCTGTTGCGGAATGCCCGCCGGATTTCATCAATGGGCGTCGCGGTGGGGCATCATCACGATTGAGATTGCCCGGGTGGCAGCATCGAGCCACCCGCTTTTCGATCCCGGACGACGGCATTCCCACCGATGCAGCCGGATTGCGCGGCAACAAGGCGGACGCAAAGAGGGCGGCAACGCATCCGTTCTGACACCGCGCCCTATTTTGGTTAGCATTCCCCGATGGCCGTGGAATCCGGCCGATCCCGGAAAATGAAAATGAGAATTGTCCTGCTGATAGCCGGTTTCTTCTATGCGGGGCTCGGCTCGGCAACCGAGCCGGAAGATTTCCTGGCGGCTTACGCGGAGCAGGCGAAACAGGCTGACGGCGGATTCAAGGGATTTTCCGCGGAGCGAGGCCGCGCTTTTTACTTCGGCAAGCACAAGATCGACGGCGCCGCCGAGTTGTCCTGTGCGTCATGCCACCACGCGGATCCGAGAAAGGGAACCATTGCACACCAGGGACAATTTCCCTGCCGCGCCTGCCACATCACCCTGCACGGGCCCTCGGACAAGCGTTCCGCCCCCCTGCGCGAAATTCCTCCGCTGGCGCCTTCGGCCAATCCCGACCGGTTTACCCGTGAGGGAAATGTCGAGGCGTGGTTCGGCTGGAACTGCAAGCTGCTGCTCAAGCGCGAATGCACCGCGGTGGAAAAGGGCGACCTGATCACCTGGCTGCTGACGATCAAGTGATGCAGTGAATATTTCCCGGGGCAGACCGGACCAACGGAGGGGAATGGCGCGGAGACAATGCGATTCAATATGCGTCGCTTGTGGGCAAGGCCCGAGGTAGATTCGGGTCTCGCGGCCAGACGCCTGCGATTGGCCTATTCAGTCTATCAATTTCGCGTTTTTCAACAGATATAGCCCCTCAGCGCACATTCAGCGCCAGGGTTCGGCCATATGCCCGACGGCGTCCATCAAGTCGGCTAAACCCGTATGCCCACGTGCCGCCAAAGAGGCAGACTTCACGAAGCAGCACCACTTTTCTTTGGAGGACCTTCTGATTGAAATCTAAGTCTCTTTGTCAAACCTGAGGCCTCGTTTCACACTTTCTGACGCAGCGATGCAGCTGACGCCGGCCATTGACGCGATGGCCAAGTCTACGCTGTGCAGTCTCCCGAATTTGAAGAGCTCCCGCAAAGTCGGGACGTAAAGGACGAGCGCCAGAAATGCAAGGGCACCCCCCACGATCCACCATAACGCGGCATTTCTTCGCTCTATGGTCGCAAGGAAGCTTTGCGATCTCGATCTGCTGGTCAGTATCAGCCCTACGCTGGCGACGACCATGACGGTGAACGCAAGCGCACGCGCTTCCTCTGTACTCTGGCCGCGATGCAGCTCGATCCCATAGACGACCAGCAGCGTCACGAAAACTGCGATGCCTTGCAACGTGCCGAGCATGACCGTGGCCCGATCGAAGAGGGATGTTCCGGGCGGTCGCGGCGGCTTGCGCATGATGTCGGCATCCTCTGGCTCGGCCTCGAACGCGATCGAGCATGCGGGGTCGATGATGAGCTGCAGGAACAAAATGTGCACCGGCAACAGCAGCAGGGGCCACCCAAGGGCCACCGGAACGAAAGACATGCCGACGATGGGAATGTGAACGGCAATCACGAAAGCGAAAGCTTTGCGCAGGTTGTCGAAGATCCTCCGCCCAAGGCGGACCGCGGTCACGATCGAAGAGAAGTCGTCGTCGAGCAGTACCAGATCAGCCGCCTCGCGCGCCACGTCGGTGCCACGCCCACCCATCGCTATGCCGATGTGTGCGGACTTCAGCGCGGGGGCATCGTTCACGCCGTCGCCGGTCATGGCGACCACTTCGCCGTTCGCTTTCAGGGCGCTGACAATGCGCAGCTTGTCTTCCGGCACCGCTCTGCAAAAGATGTTCACGTCGCGGACGCGGCGCTGCAGTTCCGCGTCGGAGATTTCGGCCAATTCGGGGCCCGCAATATAGCGGTCCGACGGCTCCAGACCGGCCTGGCGCGCGATGCTGGTGGCCGTTGCCGGATAGTCGCCGGTAATCATGATAATGCGCATGCCAGCGGCACGGCTTTCAGCTATGGCCGGCGGCACCGTCTCGCGTATCGGGTCGGCAAGCCCTATGAGCCCGAGGAATTCGAATGCAAAATCGTGCTGTGTCACGGGCAATTCGCTGCGTTCGAAGGCAGCCTTTGCTACGCCGAGAATCCGCAACCCCTGCGCGGCCATCGCCGTTGCCGTTTGCGCAAGCTCCGCGGCCCGCTCGGGGGCAAGGTGGCACAAATCGAACACGGCCTCTGGCGCTCCCTTGGCAGCGATAACGTAATTGCGTTGATCCGGCGACTGCCAGACCCGCGACATGGCGAGCAGCTCGCGTGAAAGCGGGTACTCATCGATCAGTGTCCAGTCAAGATGAACGTGTTCGGTGCCACCGAGCTTCTGGGAAGTGACTTTGTGGATCGCCTGCTCCATCGGATCGAAGGGATCGCGGCGGCCTGCAAGCGTGCTGAACTCGAGCAACTCGTGGAAATGTTCCGGTAGCTCAGTCGTACTCGTGTCGCTGAGATCGAGGGTCCGGCCGCGCGCATACATCCGAGTGAGCGTCATGCGGTTCTGTGTAAGTGTTCCCGTCTTGTCGACACAGAGCACCGTTGCCGATCCGAGCATTTCGAGCGCCGGAACACGTCGCGTCAATACGCGTCTTTGCGCCATTCGCCAGGCGCCCAGGCCAAGGAAGAGGGTCAGCACGACCGGCAATTCCTCGGGCAAGATCGCCATCGCAAGCGTGATTCCGGCGAGGATGCCGTTCAGCCAATCGCCACGCGTCAGGCCGTAGACAATGGCGACCAACAGGCTGAGTCCTCCGCCGTACCAGGCAAGGCGCTTGACCAACAGCGCGGTTTCCAATTGGATGCGGGTCGGTTCCGAGGCTACTGCAGCGAGCGCATTGCCGATCCGGCCAAGCGCAGTGCGCTCCCCTGTGGCGAGTACCCGGGCTGTGCCCTTACCTTGCACGACGAGCGATCCGGAAAAAACAAACGGCGATTCGCCGCCGCCGGGCGAGCCCATTCGTTCCGGCAAACTTTGTGCGGGAAGCTTGCCTACGGGGACGGATTCACCCGTGAGCAAAGATTCGTCCGTCGCGAGATTTGTCCCCGACAGCAATGCGGCGTCGGCTGCCACACGGTCGCCCTCGGAGAGGACCAGAAGATCCCCCTGCACGACTTCGCGTCCGGGTATGCGCCGCTGCTCGCCATCGCGGAACACGAGCGCACGCGGACTGGAAAGGTCGCGCAAAGCGGCGAGCGCTCGCTCGGTCTTGTGTTCCTGGACGAAGGTGATGCAAATAATTACCAGCACAAAGCCCAGAAGCATGGCCGCTTCGCCTTTGTCGCCGAGCAGGAGATAGATTGCGCCGCAGGCGATGAGCAGCAGAAACATTGGCTCGCGCGCTACGCCAGCCGCGATCGCAAGCAGGTTGCGCGGTCTTGCTGTGGGCAGTTCATTGAATCCGTCGCGTGCCAGTCGAACGACCGCTTCACTGGCGGAGAGCCCCGCCGCAGGGTCGACATTGGGCATTGCGTGTTGCCGATTCATCGCGTTGTCTTCACGTTTCGGCGACATGTCCCGATCGGTCCATTTCCATCCGAGCTATCAAAATATTCCAACCTGGACGAAAGGAATTGGCCTGCCTGACCTTGTGACCCAAGCATTGGACAGTAAAGTTCATTTGGTCACCCGATCAGTGCTCGTTCCCCTGCGGCACCACCTTCACGATCTCGGACCACACCATTCCGGCCGATGCGGCCAGCGTGCATAGCAACAGGTCCGACAAAGACAGGGCTTCGAATTTGAAAATCCTCTGCAGCGGCGGGGCATAGAGCGCCACCGCCAGCCCGCCAAGGGCGCCGGCGACGACCCACCAGAGCGCGCGGTTCGGCATCCTGAGTGTCGCAACGATGCTGCGGCTCTGCGAACGGTTGGAAAGGATCAGGACGGCATTGCCCAACACCAGCGCGGTGAACGCCATCGCCCGCGCACGCGCCTCCGCGAACCCGTGATCGAGCGCCAGCCAATAGAGCACCGCGACGGCGATCAGCACGACCATCCCCTGCAGAAACGAATACCAGAGCAAGCGGCCTCCCAGCAGCGGCTCCTTCGGATTTCGCGGCGGGCGCCGCATGGCCGACGGATGGGCCGGTTCGGCCTCGAAGGCGATCGTGCATGCCGGATCGATCACGAACTCCAGAAACACGATGTGCACCGGCGCGAACACCAGCGGCCAGCCGAACACCAATGGCAACACGGCCATGCCCGCGGTCGGCACATGCACCGCGATGAGATAACTCATGGCGTGACGGATGTTGTCGTAGATGCGCCGCCCGAGCCGCACCGCTTCGACGATCGAACTGAAGTCGTCCTCCAGCAGCACAAGCGAGGACGCTTCGCGCGCAACGTCGGTTCCCCGGCTGCCCATGGCGATTCCGATATGCGCCGCCTTCAATGCCGGGGCGTCGTTTACGCCATCGCCGGTCATCGCGACGATCTCGCCATTTGCCTTCAGTGCGTTGACCAGCGCCAGTTTCTGTTCCGGGACCACCCTCGCGAAGACGCTGACTTGCGCCATGCGTGTGCGCAACTGCGCCGCACTCAAGCGCTCGAGCTGCGCGCCCGTCAGCACCCCGCCGGGGGACTTCAATCCGATTTCGTCGGCAATCGCCTGCGCCGTTCCCGGATAGTCCCCGGTGATCATCACCACGCGGATGCCGGCGTCGTAGCACTCCTTGACTGCGTGCGGCACCGCCGGCCTTACCGGGTCCGCGAGTGCGATGAGTCCGAGAAACTTGAACGAGAATCCCCCGGGGCGGGCGGGAAACTCGCCGCCGTGAAAACGCGCCTCCGCCACGCCGAGCACCCTGCGTCCACGCGCTGCGATGTGCGCGGTCTGCTGCAGTATGCTGGCCTGCAATTCAGCATCCGCCTCGCACAGCTTCGCGATCGCCTCGGGTGCCCCCTTGGCAGCGACGACGACCTCGCCACCGTCCGCCTTCTGCCAGCAATGCGTGACCGCCAGCAAGTCGCGCGTGAGGTCGTACTCCCTCACCAGGTGCCAATGCTCGCGCATGCGCACGGTCTCGGCGTCGTGCCCGGCAGCGTATCGAAGGATCGCGCGCTCCATCGGATCAAACGGATTGAGCTCGCACGCAAGTGCAGCGTATTGCGCGACCGGACGCACATTCGCCGGCAAGGCACCGCGCGCGGCGTCGTGATGGTGGCCCGCAACCGCGAGTTCCGCCACCGCCATGCGGTTCTCGGTGAGCGTGCCGGTCTTGTCCACGCACAGCACGGTCGCCGAACCGAGCGTCTCGATCGCCGGCATGCGCCGGGTCAGGACCTTGTTCTGGGAAATGCGCCAGGCGCCGAGCGCAAGAAAAACGGTAAGCACTACGGGAAACTCTTCGGGGATCGTTGCCATGGCAAGGGAAAGCCCTGCGAGGAAACCCTGCAGCCAGTCGTAACGTGTCAATCCGTAACCGATAATGACA
>JANXPQ010000553.1 GCA_025357235.1 Betaproteobacteria bacterium | reverse complement strand
CGGCTACGGCGGAATGCGGACTTCCTTGGTCCTCAGGCGACAGCCGCAGGCGGCTGCGTTCTTTAGCTCATTTCATGTTGCGTGCTCTGAATGTCGCCACCGGCAGCTTAAAGCGGTTTGCGGCCACCGATCACCCTGAGCAGGATGACCACGATGGCGATGACCAGAAGAATGTGAATGAATCCCCCCATGGTCGTGGAGGTTACGAGCCCCAGAAGCCAGAGAATCAGTAGAACGACGGCAATGGTATAAAGCATGATCTGTATCCTTTTGTTCCGGTTTTCGATCCAGAAAGTCCCGCGGCGCGGATGCGCGCTATGTTGAATTATGCACGCAACGGCGAGGGCGCTCTGTGCGGCTGCGCACAGACAGTCCAGGATGGCGGGAACATCGTCGTCGTTTGGTTTATAGTGCGACAGGTGTGCGCCGCAAGGCGTCGCGACAGCCGACGATTTCGCACAACAACGGGGAGACCTCATGCCGCTCTTGCACAACTATGTGGTAGACGAGATTCTCGTTCCGGTCGTGTTCCTGTTTCTGCTGGTTTCGGGCATTTTCGCCATCGGCTTCGGGATCGGCCTGGTCGTTTTCGGGGACCGGATTTTCCGCAAATTCGGTCCGATGAATCGCTGGATTTCAGTGCGGGAAAATATCAAGCCGATGGAAGCGGTTCATGACATTGAACCATTCATTCACAAGTACCGGCGCCAGTTCAGTGCACTTTTCATCATCGGCGGTGCATTCACGATATTCATGCTGGCGGAAAAGGTGGATGCCGCTGCCGTTGCTTCCCTGTTCAGCGCCAGTAAATTTTCCTTCATCGGACCGTGGGTCGCCCAAAGCCTTGCGACATTCCTGATCGCAGGCAGCGTATTGGCGATCGTGATCGGCATCATTCTTGGATTCGCGCCGCGCGTGCTCGCTACGCTCGAATTGCGTACCAATCACTGGTATTCATCCCGGCAGATCATCAAAGGTGCGGATACGATGCATCTGCCGCTCGATCGCTGGTTCGAGTCTTCGCCTCGCCTTGCCGGCGGGATACTTGCGGTCGCGGCTTTGGTCCTGACCGTCAGTTCGGCGATCGTCCTGATGGGGCGCGGCTGAACCGGTCAGCAAGGCCGGGGCGTTCAATAGGAGCGCGGCAGGCCGAGCACCTTCTCGGCGATGAAGCAGAGGATGAGTTGCGGGCTGACCGGCGCGAGGCGCGGAATCATGGCTTCACGCAGATAACGCTCGATGTGATATTCCTTCGCGTAACCCATGCCGCCGTGCGTCAGCATCGCCTGCTCGCAGGCACGGAAACAGGCTTCGGCCGCAAGATATTTCGCGGCATTCGATTCCGCGCCGCACGGCTCGCCGCGGTCGTATAGCGCCGCGGCTTTGAACACCATCAGATTTGCCGCCTCGAGTTCCATCCAGCAGCGCGCCAGCGGATGCTGGATGGCCTGGTTCTGGCCGATCGGCCGGTCGAAGACCACACGCTCTTTTGCGTAGTCGACCGCGCGACGTAGCGCGGCGCGGCCCAGTCCGATTGCCTCGGCGGCGATCAGGATGCGTTCCGGATTCAATCCGTGCAGGATGCACTCGAAACCTTTGCCTTCCTCGCCGACGCGGTCTTCCACCGGCACCGGCAGGTCCTCGATGAACAGCAGGTTGGAATCGACCGCCTTGCGACCCATCTTCTCGATCTCGCGCGCATCGACGAAGCGACGGTCCAGGTCGGTATAGAACAGGGACAGGCCGCCGGTCGGCCGGTCGCCCGCCGCGGCGGTGCGCGCCAGCACCAGCATCTTGTCGGCGACTTGCGCCGTGGAAATCCAGATTTTTTGTCCACGCAGGATGTAACGCCCGCCCTCGCGCCGCGCCGTGGTCGCGGTCTTCGCCGTGTTCAGGCCGGCATCCGGTTCGGTTACCGCAAAGCAGGCCTTCTGTTCGCCGCGAATGAGGGCGGGCAACCAACGGCTCTTCTGCTGTTCCGTTCCGAAGACGACAACCGGATTGAGCCCGAAGATGTTCATGTGCACGGCCGATGCGCCGGAAAAGCCGGCGCCCGATTCGCTGATGGCCTGCATCATCAGTGCGGCGTCGGTGATGCCCAGACCCGCGCCGCCATATTGCTGCGGCATCGCGATGCCGAGCCAGCCGGCTTCGGCGACCGCGCGATAGAAGTCCTCCGGAAAGCCGCCGTTGCGGTCACGCTCGAGCCAGTACTGCGCGTCGAATTTTTCGCACAGTTTCGCGATTGCATCGCGGATGGCGAGTTGGTCGGGGGTGAGGGAGAATTCCATATGGATAGGCGAGGACTCAGGACGCGGGACTCAGGACTAAGCAAAGGCTAGCATCACGGGGCGCAGTCGTGTCCTCGAATAGAGAAGCTCGTTGTCGTGTTTGGTATCGGCCCATCGTTATTCCGAAGCGCAATTACTTCAGCGCCTTGGCTGTTCCACTGAGTCCTGAGTCCTACGTCCCGAGTCCTGTCCTTCGCGTCACAACACCTTCGTCACACCCTTCTCTACCAACTTCGCAATTTCCCCATCGCTATACCCCACCTCGCGTAACACCTCTGCCGAATGCTCGCCGAGGCGGGGCGCGGGGCGGGGCGTGCCCGGCGGCGATTCGGACCAGTTCGTCGGCGTGCGCATGGCGCGCAGCGAACCTTCGCTCGGATGCTCTTCAGTCGTGAAGAATCCGCTTTGGTTCAGGTGAGGATCGTTCACGACGTCTTCCACCGAGTTCATCCGAGCAACCGGAATGTCGACGCTTTCCAGCAAGGTCATCCACTCGGCGGTGCTGCGCTTCCTGAACAGCTCGGTGAGAAACGCATAGATGTGGCGGATGTTTGCCGCACGGCTCGCCTGCGTGGCGTAGCGCGGATCCTGCATCAGTTCCGGGCGGCCGATGGCGCCGAGGAAGCTCTTCCACTGCTTGTCGTTGTAGACCAGCACGCACAAGTAGCCGTCACGGGTCGGATAGGGTTTGCGCGCAAGCAACCTCTGGTAGCCGCCTTCCCCATCCGGCGGATCCCATGTGAATCCGGCGATATGGTCGCCGAGCACGAAGTGCGTGACCGATTCGAACATCGGCACTTCGATCGACTGGCCGCGGCCGGTGCGGCTGCGCTGGAACAGCGCAGCCGTGACGGTGTAGACCGCATGCAGGCCGGTCAGCCGGTCGGCGAGATTCACCGGTGCGTAATTCGGATTCGCGCCGGTCTGCGCCACCAGCCAGGGCACGCCGGAGATGCCCTGGATCAAATCATCGTAAGCCGCCTTTGCCGCGTACGGGCCTTTCTGCGAATAGCCGTAGGCGCCGACGTACAGGATGCGCGGATTCAGTTTACTGACTTCCTCCCAGGAAAGTCCGAGGCGGGCCATCGCCTGCGGGCGCACGTTGTAGATCAGCACGTCGGCGTTTGCGATCAGGCGCAGGATCGCCGCGCGGCCTTCCGGTTTTTTCAGGTCGAGCACGATGCCGCGCTTGCCGCGATTGAGCCCCAGGAACATATAGCCCATGCCCGGATTCTTCATGGGCCCCGGATGGCGCATGTTGTCGCCCTCGTGGGTTTCGATCTTGATGACGTCGGCGCCCAACTCGGCGAGGATCTGCGTCGCGAACGGACCCATGACGACGGTGGTGA
>JANXPQ010000518.1 GCA_025357235.1 Betaproteobacteria bacterium | reverse complement strand
CTTCAGCGCGGCGCGACTGCAACAGGTGCTCGCTTCGTTCCTCGGGCCGATCGAACAGATGCCGCCTATGTACAGTGCGTTGAAAAAGGACGGCAAACCTCTCTACAGCTATGCGCGTGCTGGGGAAACCGTGGTGAGGGTACCTCGAAGAATTATTATAAATTCTCTGCAATTAACTGATTGGGAATGTGAAGTCTTGAAAATCTCGGTTGACTGCAGCAAGGGAACCTATATCAGGGTGTTGGCGGAAGACATCGGCAAGGCCCTGGGATGCGGGGGCTACCTGTTGGCGCTCCGCAGGACGCTGATCCGCGATCTGAGGCTGGAAGATGCGATCGGCTTGGATCAACTGGGAGAACTGGACCAAACCGCTCGCGCTGGCCGCCTGCTGCCGGTTGACCGGTTGGTCGAAGTTCTCCCGGCGGTCAATCTTGACCTGGATGCAAGCCAGCGCATCGTAAACGGGCTCGCCGTTTCGATCGAAGGCTCGGCTGCTGGGCTTGTCAGGCTATATGACGCAGCCGGAGCGTTCATGGGCGTGGGCGAAAGGCGCGAGGACGGTATCCTTACCTCCAAGCGCCTGGTTTCGCATCCGCCGATGGCGAAAACGCATGGGGCCGGAGTTCAATTAAGCCCCTAAAAATACTTGGAAACCTGGGGGTTCCAAAGGTAAAATACGGGCCTTTCTTTCGGAGACTAGGTAATGTCAATTTCGACGAGCCAAAAGGCTCAGATTCTGCAGGATCATCAACGGGCGAAAGCCGACACGGGGTCGCCCGAAGTGCAGGTTGCATTGCTGACCGCACGAATCAACGATTTGACGGGCCATTTCAAGGATCACGTCAAAGATCATCACTCCCGCCGTGGATTGCTCAGGATGGTGAGCCGCCGTCGTAAGCTGCTCGATTATCTGCGTCGCTCGAGTCGGGATCGTTACCGCACATTGCTTGACCGCCTCGGTCTGCGCAAGTAACCGATCAACTTCTTTGCATTCTTCGGACGGCTGGTCGAGTCTTAAGAATTAAGGGGCAGGCGATGAAGTCCGCTCCACCACATCGAAGCACTCAACCTTGCCGCGTGGAGCGAATCGCTCCCCGGCAGTTCAGCATTCAAAGGGAACCCTCTTGAACGTAACCAAGAAAACCATCAGCTACGGGCGCCATACGTTGACGCTTGAAACCGGCGAGATCGCACGCCAGGCGCACGGCGCCGTTGTGGTAAATATGGACGATACCGTGGTGCTGGTAACGGTCGTCGGGAGGAAAGAGGTAAAGCCCGGCCAGGATTTCTTCCCGCTCACGGTCGACTATCAGGAGCGGACCTATGCGGCAGGCAAAATTCCCGGCGGCTTTTTCAAACGTGAAGGCCGCCCATCCGAAAAAGAAATTTTGACCTGCCGCCTGATCGACCGCCCCATCCGCCCGCTGTTCCCCGAAGGTTTCTACAACGAAATTCAAGTCATCGCGACCGTCGTCTCGTCCAACAACGAAGTGGACTCGGACATTCCCGCGATGATTGGCGCCTCCGCTGCGCTGGCCATTTCCGGCATTCCTTTCGACGGGCCCATCGGCGCCGCGCGCGTCGGATATGTGAACGGCGAATACGTTTTGAATCCGACGGCAACTGAACTGAAAACGTCGCAACTCAACCTTGTCGTCGCCGGAACCAGCCAGGCGGTCCTGATGGTTGAATCGGAAGCGATGGAGCTTCCCGAGGACGTCATGCTTGGCGCCGTGGTCTACGGCCATCAACAGATGCAGTCGGTGATCATTGCAATCAATGAACTTGCCGATGAAGTCGGCAAGCCACTGTGGGATTTGGCACCGTCACAAAAAGATGCAACGCTGGTCGATCGTATCAGCTCGATTGCGGAAAGCGATCTGCGCCAAGCCTATAGCCTGCGCCAGAAGCAGGCCCGCACTGAAAAAATTGATGCGGCCCGCGCCAGAGTGTTGGCGGAAGTCGTGCCAGAAGGATCGGGAACTGAACACGTCAATCTGGTGAAAACGATATTCAGCGATATTGAAGCGAAGATCGTCCGCACGCAGATCCTGAACGGCGAACCGCGCATCGATGGACGCGATACACGTACGGTGCGTCCGATAACAATTCGTGCCGGCGTACTGCCGCGCGCGCATGGCTCTGTGCTGTTTACCCGTGGCGAAACCCAGGCACTGGCCGTTGCCACGCTGGGCACTGCGCGCGATGAGCAGATCATCGACGCGCTCATGGGCGAATACAAGGAGCGATTCATGCTCCATTACAACTTTCCGCCCTATTCGACCGGTGAAACCGGGCGTGTCGGCACGCCGAAACGTCGCGAAGTCGGGCACGGCCGCCTTGCCAAACGCGCCTTGCTTGCGGTTCTACCCAAGCCCGACGAATTCTCCTATTCCATGCGAGTTGTTTCTGAAATCACCGAATCCAACGGCTCGAGTTCGATGGCTTCCGTCTGCGGCGGCTGCCTGGCACTGATGGACGCAGGCGTGCCATTGAAAGCGCACGTGGCTGGCATCGCCATGGGCCTGATCAAGGAAGGCAACCGCTTTGCGGTGCTGACCGACATCCTCGGCGACGAAGATCACCTCGGCGACATGGATTTCAAAGTGGCCGGCACGGAAACCGGCGTGACCGCCCTGCAGATGGACATCAAGATCCAGGG
>JANXPQ010000511.1 GCA_025357235.1 Betaproteobacteria bacterium | reverse complement strand
TCTATGTGCCCTTGCGCCATCGGCGGATGTCTAAAGCCGTTCATGTCATCTCCACCCAACACGGAGGCACAGAGAACACAGAGGGCACAGAGAAAGACCAATCACTTTTTCTTGACCCGCCCGTTGGATTTGAAAATGTTCGCCTGCTGGTTCGTTGATCGGATGGCGCGAACAAATTCCAAAAACTTCATGCTTCGATCCTATTTGTCCTTTGCCTTTCTCTGTGTTCTCTTTGCCCTCTGTGCCTCCGTGTTGGGTTTACGCACTAATCAAATATGACGACAGTGCGGATGCCCTCGCCGCGGGCGAGGGAGGCGAAACCTTCGTTGATCTGGTCGAGCCGGATGCGGTTCGTGATCAGTTCATCGAGCTTGAGTTTACCCTTGAGGTATTCACCGGCGAGCCACGGAAAATCGCGCCGCGGTCGCGCGTCGCCGTAACTGGAGCGCACGATGCGCTTCTCGCCCATCAGCGAACCCCAGCGGAAGCTGACATCCTCGTTGACGTTGATCTTGCCGAGCCAGACGACTTGTCCGCCCGGGCGCACCGCTTCGACGGAGAAGCGCAAAGTGCTCTTGTTGCCCGCCGCCTCGAACACATAGTCAGCACCGCGGCCGTCGGTCAGCGCTTTGATCTGGTTCAGCGCGTTTCCGACCGAACCGTCGACGGTATGCGTGGCGCCGAATTGAACTGCCCGATCGAGCTTGGGTTTGCCCACATCCACCGCGATGATCCGGCCGGCATCCGCAAGCTTCGCGCCCTGCAGGACGTTCAATCCGACCGCGCCGCAGCCGATGACGACGACGCTGGCTCCTGCTTCGACTTTCGCCTTGCGTACCGCGGCGCCAACGCCGGTCATCACGCCGCAGCCGATGACGCAGGCGCGATCGAACGGGATCTCCCGCGGAATCGGGATCGCGCCGGATTCGGGCACGACGGTGTACTCCGCGTGCGTGGAAGTCACCGAGTAATGATGGACCTGGTCAGTTCCACGCTTCATGCGCGAGCGTCCATCCAGCAGAAATCCCTTCGGCTGGTTGCGCGCGAAGGGCTCGCACAGGATCGGCAAATCGCGCTCGCAGTAGAAACAGTGCCCGCAATGCGGATTCCAGGAACAGATGACGTGATCGCCGACTTTGACCTGAGTGACCTCGCTGCCCACTGCTTCGACGACGCCAGCCCCTTCGTGGCCGAGCACGATCGGCAGCGGATAGGTCAGCGAACCCTGGATCACTTCAAGATCGGTATGGCATAGCCCGCTGGCCCTGACCTTGACCAGCACGTCGGTCGGGGACAACGGTGCCATCTCGAGCGTATCGATGGTCATCGGCTCGTTGACTTTGTTCAGTACGGCAGCTTTGAATTTCATCTTTTCCTTAACTTAAGCTTGAACCACGGAGGACACAGAGGACACGGAGAAAGGCGACAGAAAGCAAAACGTTAAGTCACATTTGGCATGCGTCAATAGGCTAGTTGGGCAAATGGATACGTGATTTTCAATCCAGTCCATTGCTCTTGAATCTCTCCGTGTCCTCCGTGGTTCATCGTTCCTGGCCTTGCAGTAACAGTAGATCCAAAAGCTTGGGATGGAATGGCAGGTCGAGCAGTTGCTGCGCAAAGGCGCCGGCGGCGATTTCGGAGAGGCTGGACAGCCCGGATGTCCAATGCCAGGAGCCGACACCGAATATCTTCACGACGTGCCTGCGGCTCAGTCGTTCGCTGCCGCGCAGACAATCAAAATGGTGATAAAGCTCGTGAGCGAGAAATACCGGCACAGTGCTGCCGATCGCACAGACTCCGGCGCCACGCTCCGCCATCAGTGCGTCGAGTCGCAGGATCGCGGGAACATATAAGGTGATGCATGGCGGCCGCGCAACGTAGTCGGCATAGACGACGACGCTGCCGAAGCCGGCATCGTCCTCGCTGCGAACCACCGGGACATCGCAACGCGCCGCGATTTTCGCCGGCTCACGGCCCCACAGTTCGCCGGTCCGATCGGCCAGTGAACGGCCATCCTCAAGCGCGGCTTCCACCAACGCGAAGCGACGGGCCGCGGGTATGCGCGGATACTGCGGATCTTCCCGCAATTGCAGCAGGCCCAGCGCCCGCGGTTCGGCATCCCAGTGGAGGTCGTGCTCGCTCACAGGCCGCGCGCTCCCTGCATGCTGATCAGCACGACAGGGGTCTCCGGGGGCAAACTTTCCAGTTCGCCGCGGCTGATCGCGATCGCCTGGTCGAGCGCGGTGATGCCGCACAGATCCACGATGCGGCGGCCTGCAACGACGAACATATCGGGCGCAATGACACTGTCGCCGTTGTAGATCGTGACCGATTCCCACAGGCTGCGCAGTTGCTGCAGGCCATCCGACGCGCAGGCCTGCGTCACGACGCCGTCGCTGCGCTGGATGCGAATCACGCCTTCCCGATCCACCGCGCGCACCGGCGTGCGGCGCGTGGTGAAAACGCGCCATTTGCGCTCTTTCACTTCGGCCTGGAACACGCGCATTTCCGCGGTGGCTGCGGCAAGCTTGACGGTCCCGGGCGCCAACCCCATCGATGTCGCCGCAATGCCCGCCGCTTCTTCTTCGCTGACCTGCTTGCGCATGTCCTGGGAGCGCATTTCCGACGCCCCCATGGCGGTGGCGCGCACGCGCTGCGTCTGCGGGTCGACCTCGATCGTGACTTCGACGTTTTCCGGCGCGGCGCCGAGCTTTACTGCGGCATCGAAAGCCTCGCGCTTGATGCGCTGCAGGTCTTCCGCGGTCGGACTGGGAATGACGCGCTCGATCGTCTCGCGCACCAATGCGAGTGCCACGCCGATGGAAGAAATGACTTCGGCATCCTGCGAGATCTTGAAATCGAGCTTCATGGTTTCGGCGACGAAGGGGATCAGCGAAGCCGCCCCGCCCCCCTCGCCAATCAGAACGGCCTGGTCGCGGTCGAGCTTGTATTCGGCGACCAGGTCCTCGACGACGCCGGTGACCTTGGCCGCCGCCTTCACCAGCACGCGGCGCGCCGCTTCTTCGACGGTCGACCCGATGCGCTGCGCCAGCGGCGCAAACGCCCGCCTTGCCGACTCGGCATTGCCGTGCGCATGCCAGCCCGGCTTTGCATAGCCGAGGACATTGGCCGCACAAGTATTCGTGAGCGCATAACGCTTGCCGTTTGCACAACGGATCGCGAGGTAGTCGTCCGGATCGCCGTCCTTCGGGCAGAACAGTTCGATCTGCGGATCGACGATGTCCTCGGGCTGCGCAAATGCGGCATAGTGCAGTCCGGCGATATGGGCACTGCGCGGGCCGACGTCGTGGATGTCGTTGCCTCGTACACGCACCATGCTGCCCCCGGCAATCCCGATCACCCGCACATCGAGCGAGTTCACATAGGTATCGTGGCCCCCGACCCTGGCGTGCTTGATGGTGGGCCGGCCGTTGCGGATCACGCCGATGTTGGTGCTGGTGCCGCCGACCTCGAAATAGATGCCGTCGGATATGCGCAGATACATCAGCGCGCCGGCCACACTCGCCGCCGGGCCGGACAACATCGTCACGACGGGACGCCGGCGCATTTCCTGCACGTCCATCACGCCGCCGTCGCCGCGCATGATCATCAGCGGGGCGGCGATGCCGGCTTCGCGCACGGCTTCTTCGGTCATGTTCGCCGTGCCGATCATTTTCGGCAGGATGCTGGCGTTGATGACCGCGGTACGGGTGCGCGTGGTCAGTCCGTAGAGTTTGGTGATCTCGTGGCCGCCGGTCACGGCCAGGCCGAGTTCCGTCGCAACGCGCATCACCAATTCCTCGGCACTCTGGTCGTCCACGCCGAAGGCGCTGCTCGCCACCACGACCTGCGCGCCTTCCTCGCGCAGGGCTTCCAGTGTCCGGCGCACCAGCGCTTCATCCAGCTTGTCAGTGGTAATGAAGCGATGCGACGGCCGCATGAACCGGCCCGGCGCAAGTTCGATGTCCTTGACGTTGCTTTGCCCGCGCGCGAGCACCGATTCGACCCGGCTCGCCATGCCGATGACGCCGACCACGGCGACGTCGCCTTCGAGCAACGCGTTGGTCGCCTGCGTGGTCGAGTGCGCGATGAACACTACGTCCTTCGGATCCACCCGGGAGCGCTCGAGCACGTTGCGGAAAACTTCCACCACGCCGGCCGCGACACCGCGCGCGTCGCTGTGCGTGGTCATCACGGAATATCGGCCGACGACTTCGAAACCGGCGTTGTCGATCAGTACCGCCTTGGTGAAAGTGCCGCCGACGTCGATGCCGATGCGATAGGTTTTGCGTTCGCTCATGGATCGATTGCGCTCAGCCGAACATGTAGTAGCAAATCGCCGAAGTGACGACGACCATCAGGCACCCGAAAGGCAGCGCCGTTTTCAGGAACTGGCCGTGGAGCACCTTGGTGTAACCGATGGTCCACAGCGTCCAGGAATTGGTCGGATCGCAACTGCCCTGCATGACCGTCGGGCCCAGCCACAGCGCATACAGATAGGGCACCGGGATCTCGTTGTTGGAGAGGATGATCGCCAGCAATGCCGCGCCCGTACCGACCACAACCAGCGGGCCGCGATAGATGCTGCCGATGCCGCCCAGCACGGCGAAGAACACGGCGGCCTGGAAAGCGGTGTGCGGCAGGATCGGATCGAAGATCGGCCGCAGGGCGCCCGCGATCTGCGGCATCTGCCCGGCGACGATGATCATGCCGCAGATCGTCCACAACGCCGCGATAGTAGCGATGTCGGGAAAGGCGTCGTAAAAAGTCTTGTTGAACAGGTTCAGCGTGCCTTGGAAGCTGCGGCCTCTGGCGGTCAGTGCAAGTGCCAGCACGATGGACAAAATGAAGGTTGGAATGATCTGCCACTTGAACACCATGATCATGAACACCGGGAACACCGGCACCAGATAGGTGAAGTAAGGCGTGCGCTTGCGGGGCACCGGCGCAGCAGTGTCCGCCGATGCGGCGTGTCGCACGCCCAGTTTGCGCAGGTTGATCCAGATCATCAGCCACGCAATCAGGATGTAAACCACCATGCCGATGAAGAAATAGGTCAGCCAGGGCGCTTCGTACTTGATGCCGGGAAAAAGTTTCTCGAAGGTGCCGAACTGCACCAGGTTCACGAACGCCCCGGCACCGACGCCCATGGTGAACACCGGCGCGGCGACGCGCGGGGGAATGCCCTGGCTCAGCATGATCGGAAGCGCAATGACGCCGATGGCAATGGCTGCACCGACGCCGTACATCGAAGTGAACAGCAATGCGGTAACCAGGTTGATGGTCATTGCAGTCACGATCGGACGGTCGCCGGTCAGTTCCACGGCCGAACGGATCACGCTCTCGGCGATGCCGGTCTGGATCAGCACCTGGGCGAACCAGGCGCCGAATACGATGATGATGACCGCGGACGCGTACGCCACGCCGCCGCCTTGCAGGATCTTGGCCTGGATATCGTTGATGCCGATGCCCGCGAGCAGCGCCCAGACGATTGCGAGCAGGAGCAGCATGATGATCGGGCTTTGCCCGCGCACGATGGCCGCCACGACAATCAGGAATGCAACCAGGAGCAATATGCCGGTGAGCATTTCTCGTTCCCCTATGATGGTGTTTCCGAGGGCGTGGTCGCCCTCTTTGTTGATTATCCGCGTTGCTGCGGGGTGGTATCGCTCTGCGACAAATCAGTCCGGTACGCCGGGCACCTTCGCATAATGTTCGACTACGGGAAAAGGATCGTAGAAATCGACGAAATGATGCGCTGCGCCCGGCGAAATGCGTCCTCGAACTGCGCTTCGCGCCCGGGGATCACGTTCAGGATGGCGACCTCGAGAATCATAAATTCAGGACTCAGGACGCAGGACTCAGTGAAAAGCAACGGCCGGGCGTCAGCAGCACGCGTCGAATTGGTACTTACTGAGTCCTTTTACCTCAGTCCTGAGTCCTGCCTTCAAGATTCCACCCTGTCCGTCCCCCGATAAAGAATCTTGTTCGCTTCTTCGGTAATGCGCTTGTGTTCGGCGATTTCCTCCGCGCCCAGATCGATGCGCGGCACGGATTCGTAGTCGAAATGATGATAGTCGTCTCTTCCCCGCACTAGCGTGGCATAGTCCCGCGGCCCTTCGGTCTGGCGCACGTAAGTCGGCACGTAGCGGATGGCCAGGCCGAGGCGGCGATAGGGCGCGCGGTTCGGCTCGGAGCCGTGCACAATGCGCACGTGATGCAGCGACATTTCGCCGGGCTCGAGCGTCATGTCCACGGCCTTGTCGCCCTGAACTTCGACCGCGACTTCCTGCCCGCGGGTCAGCAGATTGTTTTCGGCAAAGGTGTCCTTGTGGGGCAACTGGTCCTTGAGATGGGTGCCGGGCACGACGCGCATCGCGCCGTTGGGAATGTCGCTCACCGTCAGCGCAACCCAGGCGGTAACGATGTCGGGATGCGAAAGGCCCCAGTAGGTCGAGTCCTGGTGCCAGGAAACATAAGCCGGATCGTTCGGCTCCTTGATGAAGAAGCTGGTGCCCCACACCAGCAGGTCGGGGCCGAGAATGTCTTCGACCGTGTCCAGGATGCGCGGATGCCGGATCAACTGGTTGACCCACTTGAACACCATATGCGGCTTGTTGCGATAAGGTGTCTTCATGATCAGGCCGTGATCGAATTCGAACGTCTCGATCTTTTCGCGGCAGGCGTCGGCCTCCGCCGCGGACATCACGCGCACTGGAAAGTGGTAACCATTTCTATTGAATGCTTCCACTTGCGCCTCCGTCAGAATCTTGCGGACCCTGTCGGGGGCGGCACGCTGCGCGCTGCTCATGAATTTCTCCTGTCCAAGAAAAAAGTCGCAGAGGCATCATGCCTCTGCGACCAACTTGCTACTGCGCGAAACTTTAGGGAAGCTGATAACCCTTCTTCCCCACCCGGATCTTGTAAAGGCTCTTGCCCGAGGTCAGATACAACAGGTTGGAATCCGCCCCGCGGCCGAAGCCGACGTTGGTCGGAAGTTCCTTGCCGGTGGAAATGTAAGCCAGTTCCTTGCCTTCCGAATTGAGCACCTGAATGCCCGGACGGTATTCGCACCGCGAAGCCAGCCAGATATTGCCTTCCGAGTCGGCGATCATGCCGTCCGGACCGCTGCACGGCTTTTCGCGTGCTGTATAGTCGATCAACACGCGCCGGTTGCTCAGGCTGCCGTCCGCGGCCACGTCGTAGGCCTGCAACTGATGATGGCCTTGCAGCGTCTTTTCGCCCTCCTTCAGGTTCTGGAATTCGAACCAGCCATTGTCGTTGCCGATGATGTAAAGGGTCTTCTGGTCGGGCGAAATCAGTACGCCGTTGCACTTGCCGCAATCGGTCGCTACCCGCGTCACCTTGCCGTCCGTATCCAGGCGATACACCGCGTAGCCATCCTGGAAGATCGGCTCATGGCCCAGATAGCGCGGATCGGAAAAATAGATGCGGCCCTTCTCGTCGATGGTCACGTCGTTCAGCGCGTTGTAGGGCTTGCCGTCGTAGAGTCCGGTCAGGATGTAGCTCTTGCCGGTCTTCATGTCGGTCTTGACCAGCATCTGCCCGCCGTAATCCGCACCCAGCGCCGCGATCATGTTGCCTTCGCGGTCGAACTTGATGCCGTTCGACATGCCCGACGGGCTGCGGAAGATGGTGGTTTCGCCGGTCTTCGGGTTGTGCTTCCAGATATTGCCGGCCTGCAGGTATTTGCCCGACGGGTCCTTGCAGAATTTGGTGAACGTGATGTCGCTGAAATAGATCATGCCGTCGTGACCCGCCGAGACGCCCTCGGTCAGCGCGCAACCGCCGTCAAACACGAGTTCGAGTCTGGCGCCCGCGGGCACGAAACTGGTATCGCCCGTCGGCGCGGGGAAAGTCGACGGATCGGCTGCAAAAGCGGCTGCCGACAGGGCCAGCATTGCGCCGAGAACCATCGTGCCGCGTCCGAGCGCGCCGTATTTGAACAAATGCTTGGTGATCATGGTTTCCTCCAGATATTTTTTAACTGTTATAACCCCTCTCGGGGTCTCTGCAACGGACTTGGGACCACCTGCGGACCGTCAGCGCAGCCTCCTGGCAAACTTCGGTACTGTTCCATTTCTATTTTTCTATACTTTTTACTATGTGCGGCCGCACAATTTACTTCGCCGCCATTGTTCATATATAAAATCAGGTTTCAAATATAAAAATCGGGAGTCCGCTTGTCAACAAACAATTCGGCAACCGACGCGCGCTACTCCGCTCCGGCCCTGGAAAAAGGCCTGGATGTGCTGGAACTGCTGGCGGCCGAGCCGCATGGGTTGAACCTGCAGGACATCGCCCGCCGCCTGGACCGCTCGCCCAATGAGCTGTTCCGCATGCTCGACGTGCTGGTGCGCCGCGGCTTTCTGGCGCGCCAGCCCGACTCCACTTATCTGCTCACGCTACGGTTGTTCGAACTCGCCCATCTGCATCCGCCGGTGGATCGCCTGCTCGATTGTGCAATGCCGCACATGCAGGAACTCGCCCGCAAGACGAGCCAGTCCAACCATTTGTGCGTGCATCACGATGCGCGGCTTGTGGTTCTTGCGCGCGCCGAATCTCCCGAGCCGATGAGCTATTCGGTGCGCCAGGGTTCGCATTTTCCATTCCACGACGACCGCGTTTCCGCGCGCGTGATTTCCGCCTTCCAGCACGGTGCCCGGCGCGAGCAATTCCTCGCGGAGCTGGCCGGGACGGGCCGCAACCGCGCAGCGCGCAGCCGCAGCCTCGACAAGCGACTGGAAGAAATCCGCAAACGCAGCTACGACGAAGGCCCGAGCGATACCATCAGCGGTGTCGTGGACATCTGCTTTCCGGTTTTCGATCACTTCGGCGCGGTAGCTGCACTCAATATCGTCTACATGCGCCATCGGGATACCAAGGTGTCGGTGCCCGTCGCGCGCGAGAAACTGCGCCAGAGCACGCAACTGATATCGAAATTGCTCGGATGGACCGGGACGAAGGACAAAGGATAGAGGCGAGAGGCGAGAGGCGAGAGGCGAGAGGCGAGAGGCGAGAGGCGAGCAAGTCTAGGCCTTAATCTTTCTTCTTTCCTCTCTCCCCTTTCAGTTTCTGCGCGTGCCGCCGCAACGCCGCTAGGCGACGATTTCGACCTGGGCGTTGAAGAAATAGCCCGCGCCGCGCTCGGTGCGAATCAGCTTGGGCCGGCTCGGGTCGGATTCGATCTTGCGCCGCAGCCGCAGAATCTGCACGTCGATGCTGCGGTCGAACACGTTCTCGTCGTTGCCGCGGCTCAACTCCAGCAATTGCTCGCGGCTCAAGATGCGCTCGGGCGCACCCAGAAAAGCGGCAAGCAATGCAAACTCCGCATGCGTCAATTCGACGCGCTCGCCATCGTTCGACGTGAGCCGGCGCGAGCGCAGATCGAGCTCCCACCCGCCGAACCGGAAAGCCTGGGGATTGCGGCCTTCCACATGGGTAACCGGATGCGCCTGCGTGCGGCGCAGAATGGCGCGAATGCGCGCGAGCAGTTCGCGCAGGTTGAACGGCTTGGTCAGATAGTCGTCCGCGCCGAGTTCCAGGCCCATGATGCGGTCGACGTCGTCCTTGCGGCCGGTGAGGATGACGATGGGAACGCTTGACGCTTCCCGCAACTCGCGCGCCAGCGTCATGCCGTCTTCCGAGGACAGTTTCAGGTCGAGCAGAACGAGATCGACGACCTCGCGCGCCATGGCGTCGCGCATGGCGGCACCGTCCGGCGCACCGGTTACCCGCAGTTCATAGTCGCCCAGGTAGTCGGCGACCATCTGGCGCAGGTCGGCATCGTCATCGACTACCAGGATGTGTCGGGGGATACTCATGCCTGAAGGATCGAGCTCTAAAGGGTACTTGGCAGCCTGCAACGAAAGGCGGGATTAGTATAACGACGTGCAGGCCCGGTTGAGTTTCAAATTGAAATATTCGCGGCGCGCAACCGACAGGCGACGGGGCCGCCGGATTGCGATAATCCGGAACATGATCGAAATTCTGGTGGTAGACGACGATGCGCTGATGCGCGGACTGCTTGCCGAGTGGCTGGTTGACGCGGGCTATCGCGTGCGCCAGGCTGAAACCGGGACGGCTGCGCTGCAGATGCTGCGCAGCCGTGCCGCCGGGCTGTTGATCACCGACATGGACATGCCCGGCCGCGACGGCGCGCAAACCCTGGGCGAAGCGCGGCGCATGCTGCCCGGGTTGGCGGTCATCGCGATTTCCGGGGGCGCCCGCCAGGGCAGACAAAACTGGGCCTCCACCGCGCGGGAACTGGGTGCCGCGAAGACGCTCGCCAAGCCCTTCGAACGGCAGGCCCTGCTGGAGGCCGTCGAGCAAGTCGTGCCACGGGACAAATCCGGCGCAACGCAGCCATGAACGATCTCTCCACGCAGGCTGCCTCGCCGGCTCCGCCGCCGCGCAAATCGCCCACGCGAAGGCGCGTCGATTTCCATCTCGCGCTGCAAATTGCAGGGGCGCTGGTCGTCATCGTGATGGCCAGCGTTCAACTCTACGACATCATTCGCCGGCTGGATATCGTCGTGGAGACGGCACAGCGCAACTACGCCAGCCTGTCGCGAACGCTGGCCGAACAAACGCGCAGCGCGGTGCAGGCGGTCGACGTCGTCGTGCAGGACACTGCGACGGTCATGCAGTTGACGCAACTTCGCGCCGACGATCCCCAATTGCACGAGCGCCTGCGCAGCCGCATGCAATTGATCCCGCAGATCCGCAACCTGTTCGTGGCCGGCCGCGACGGCAGCGTCCTTGCCGCCGGTTCCGACACGCGGCCGCCTCGCGAGTGGGTCGCGCGGCAAACGTTTTTTCTGGCGCAGCAACAGGCTTCCGCCGGCCTGTTCATTTCGGAGGCGTTTCACAGCGAGGGAACCGCGAACTGGACGATCGCGCTGAGCCGCCGCATCAACGACGCCGGCGGCCGTTTTCAGGGCGCGGCGGTGGCCTGGGTCGACCTAGATTATTTCCGGCATTTCTACCAGGAAATCGATCTCGGCGAGGGCAGCGAAATCGTCCTGTTCCGGAAGGATGGCGGACTGCTCGCACGCTATCCGGGAGAAGGCGACGAACTGAGCCGCCCCTTCGCCGACGAGAGCCTTTACCGGAGCGCCATCACCGGTCCGCGCGCGCCCGGGAAACTGCTGAAAAACCCGGCTGACGGACAGGAGCGCGTCTACGCGTCCCAATCCATCAACGGCTATCCGCTGGCGATCGGCGTCAGCGTGAAGAGGACCACCGTGCTCGATGCGTGGCATGAGCAAGTCGTGCACAGCACGGTGCGCACGACGCTGCTCTGCCTCAGTGTCATCGCGCTGGTCTGGCTGGTGCTGCGCCATTTACGCCGCAGCGAGCGCGCCGAGGACCAACTGCGCGTGCAAACGGCATTGCTCGACGAACTGTTCGAAAGCGCGCCGGAAGCGATTGTCATGCTCGATCTGGAGCAACACGTGACCCGGGTCAACCGCGAGTTCACCCGCATGTTCGGCTATACGGCCGACCAGGTTAGTGGCCAGGCACTCGATACGCTGATCGTCCCGGAGGAGCTGCGGCCGGAATGGCATCGGCTGGCGCAATCGGTCAGGCGCGGCCGGCATACCAGCATGGAGACCGAACGCGTCCGCGACGACGGCGTGCGGTTGCACGTCTCCGAACTCGGCGCGCCGATCCTGGTCGCGACCGGCCAGATCGCCAGCTATGCGATCTATCGCGACATTTCGGAGAGGCGGCTCGCGGATGCCGAGCGCGACAAGCTGGAAACGCGCTTGCGCCAGGCCGTGAAGCTCGAGGCGATCGGCACCATGGCGGGCGGCATCGCGCATGATTTCAACAACATCCTGGCAGCCATCCTCGGCTACGGCGACATGGCCCGGAATGCCGCCGTCGAAGGCAGCGCGCTCAAGCGTTACATCGGCAACGTCCTCGCAGCGGCGCATCGCGCCAAGGCGCTGATCGACCAGATCCTGATGTACAGCCGCAGCAATCGCGGCCCGCGCACGGTCGTCAATGTGGACGAAGTGGCGGAAGAAACGCTGGATCTCGTGCGCGTGTCGCTGCCGCAGAATATCGAGCTGGGCGCGCTGCTGGGCGCGCGCCAGGCCGCAGTCATCGCGGACCCGACCCATATCCACCAGTTGATCATGAACCTGTGCCGCAACGCCGAGCACGCCATGTCCACCGGGGGCAGGCTGACGGTGGCGCTGGATGTGATCGATGCGCATGAAGATGCATCGCTGTCTCACGGGTTGCTGCCGGCGGGCCGCTACATCCGCCTGCGCGTGGAAGATACCGGCTGCGGCATGACCCCCGAAGTCGCCGCGCGCATCTTCGAGCCTTTTTTCACGACGCGCGATTCCGGCACCGGAACCGGACTGGGACTGGCGCTTGT
>JANXPQ010000484.1 GCA_025357235.1 Betaproteobacteria bacterium | reverse complement strand
CTCAGCCGTCTCGTCAATGTCACTCCGGACCTTCCATCTCCCACTCTGATGCTACAACAGCGCGACGGAACCAGGCTTTACTTCGACGGTAACCTTGGGAAGTTCGTCAGCACCTACGGCCACACATTCCACTTCTTGACTTCAATCGCTAACGCTGCCGGCAAGACGATTGCGGCTATCGATTACGAGTTTCCGTCGTCGTGCGCAGGTGCGGAAGCGGGAGCCGCGGGCACGTCATCCGGAGTCCCCTACATCAAATACGTCCGTGCTGTGGCCCAAGGCCAGATTCCCGGTATCGGAAGCCTGAAATTCTACTATCGGATGTTGCCGAACCCCGGCTCGGGCAACGAATGCGTGATTGACCATGTCACTGCGATAAATGCCGTCGCCGCAGACGGCACGCTGACGGAAAGCCCGGTCGCGTCGTATACCTACCGGCAGACCTCCGGGGCGGAGTCGGCCGGCCTTCTCGCTACGGCCACGAAGCCAGGCGGGCAAGAAACCTACGCCTACGTTGAGCCTTCCGGGGCCAGTGGCTTCCACATGACGGGCGCTGGTCAGGAGTGGGTCCATCAGACCTACAGCGGGTCGGCTGCGGTCTCGGTCGCATCGCCCTGGTCTACGCAATCCGTAAGCGCAACTTCCGTCGCGGACAGCGACCCCTACTGTTCCCGGTCGGTACAGGTGCGAACAATTCTCGACGCGCAGACCGGACGCGGAGATTTTTCTGGTTCCCAAGCTCCTTTGACGACACGGCGCACGCTCTTGCCCGACGATGGATTGCACGACTGGCGGCCAGTCGATTCGAGAGACGCCTGCGATCCTGCGGCTCCATACTCATGCTCACCGGGCACTGAGCATCATGAATACAACTGCAATGACGGGCGCCCCCAGGTTGAGAGGGGCATCCAGAATAAGCGGGGATACTGGGAAGTGTTCGATCGCACTTCTCCGAGCGATGGCAACCCGGCGCACATTGAGTTGAGCGCGAGGAAGAAGGGCGCCCTCTCCCTGACTGACCCATCGCCCCTTGAAATCGAGCGTTACGGCTACTCCTACCTGAGAAACGATCCGACCAACTCATTGGCTGATATGCAACTCAGGGCCTCTGTTAAACACGCCAGTTTGCTCGCTGCAGGCGCTCCTGACAGTGAAACAAGAACCATTTATCAGACCGACGCATCGGGGAACATCAACTCAGATCGCATCAAGGCCGTCCTACGCCATGGTTGGACGAACACCCTAGACTCGGCGGGGGCCCCGCAATTGAGCGAACGGTACATTGGAACATTCTATTTTACAAACCGGAAGTGCTCTGGCGACGCGACAGCAGATCCGCAGGATCGCACGCTCGAAGTGCACGGCCCTTGCCTGGTGGATCCGCAAATTGGCTTTAATGCGACCGACTGTACGGACAGTCTCAATACAACCTTTTCTATCGTTCAACATTACTACAATCCCGCAGTCAACGCGGATGGATCGGTGTCCACGGCCTCGGGCAGACTGCTGAAGACCATCAAGTACACAGGGATGAACACGTCGTCGAGCTGCCCAAGCACCCAGGCAGGCGCCACAACCGCGCTGGTCACCCGGTATTTGAACTATGACCCGTTTGGGTATCCGACAGACGTGATCGACCCGAGCGGTTCGGAGACGACGGCTCAGTACGCGGATGGCTTGGTGACGAGTCAAACAACCGCTGGCGCCACCACCACCTTCACCTATGACACCCGAAAGCTCAAATCGATCACGCATCCCGCTGGCAACGTCGACGTGAACTGCTATCGCACTGGCGCGAACTGCGACGGCGGCTGGACCAACCTGCTGCAGTGGAAAGCGATCACCGACAGCGCCCACCTTGCTGATGGCACTTTTTGGACGGAGCGCGTGGAGTATGCGTATAACGGCGACGGCACCCTGGCTGTGGAGACGTATCGCGACGCATCCGCGGCTGGTGGATCGATTCGCAGAGTGCGCAAGTATGCCTTCGATGCCCACCGGCGCAGCGCCGCGGAGGGCTGGGGAGGAGGCCCGGATGTCGGAAGCGCGGCCACCTACTTTGCTGCTAGCGCATATGACGGAGCCAACAACCGAACCGGCGTCGGTCTGCCTTACAACGCCCCGCCCTTCTGGTGCGGCGGAGTCGCGGCCGTCATCACGGGCGCACCGAACTCTTCGGCGTGCGCCGCTCTGCAGTACGACGCAGCAGATCGACTCATCCAGATGACCGAGTATCCTCAATCGAGTACGGCCCAACGGACTGTGTTTTCCTACGACGGGAACGGAAACGTCATCGGCGTGAAGACTGGATGCGGCGCATCCGACACGTATTCCACATGCGCCAAACCAGCCTCGTCCTATAGCTATGATGACTTCGGCAACGTGCTGAGCGCGACCATCGCCGGGGCTAGTTCTGGCAGCACGCTGTTCGAGGTGGGCGCGGCCGGCAACGTCGTCAAGAAGCGCACTCCGTCCATGGGCGCTGGCTCATGGCTACTGTCCAGCTTCGATGCCGCGACCCGACTCACCGAGGTAGACAGCGTCACCTCCAGTGGCAGGACGCTTCTCTACCGCATGGTCTATGACGACGGCGGCGTGACGACACCGTCCGGCTGCGGCGTGGATCTCAGTGCCACCGGCGCCCTGACGCTGGGCAAGCTGCGCTATCGTCAGGACTCGTTCGGATACACATGGTTTCGATACGATCAGGTGGGCAGCATCCTCGACGAGATTCGCATGCGCAATGGGACCTGCAGCAGCGATCCTCACAACAACCCGAGCACGCACTACAGCTACAACGCGAATGGGGACTTGACCTCGATCGTGTACCCGTATGGGCGAAGCGTGTCCTATATGTACGGATCGGGCGCCCTCGCCGGCCGCATCTCGGCCGTAACCGCGACATTCACCGACGGAACGACCTGGCAGGCGCCATCGACCATCATCTCCAACGTCACGTGGGAGCCCTACGGAGGACTTCGGAGCTACCAGGCGGCCGCAGGCCCCGGGCGCCTCGTCCAGTATGCGCTGGGCGATAACGCCAGCTCGCCAGGGTGTCCTTCGTCGCTGCCCACGACCAACGATGCCACGGGGCGATTGCGGGGCCTGTGGGTGTCGAGCGTGGGAGGGTCCAACGCGGGCGACATCATGAAGCTGACCTACACTTGGCAGGCAGATCAGATCGTCGCGACAGACACCTGCCTGCTGGGTGGCCCAACTCCGCGCACGGAGACCTTCACCTATGACGGGACCCTTCGTCTCACGAGTGCGAGCCGGCCGGCTGGAAACTTTGCGGCCTCGGGCGGGGCGTTCTCGTCGCGCACATACGGATACGACGGGCGCGGCAACCGCGTTTCATATTCCGCGGATTCAATTGCGCTGACGCCAGGGTATGATCCTTCGCGCGCCGATCAACTCACCTCGATTGCCAACACCGCCGCGGGCAAGCTCTACAAGTACTCGTTCAGCTATGATGCCGATGGACGGGTGATCTCGAAAACTGGCCCCTCATCGAGTACGAGCTACGTCTCTGGACCCGGCGCTGGCGGGGCGAATGAGACGGTCTTCAAATCGGTGACCGTACAAGGCGCGGTTTACAATTACTTTTACGACGCGCTGAACCGGCGGAGGTACAAGTCCTATCCGTTGGGTACCGCCGACGAGTACCTTTACGATCTCGGGCACCAATTGCTCGTCGACCAAGGAAACAGCTCTCTTTATCCGTGGTCCAATGTGCTAACGGCCGACGACTACATCTGGCTGGGCGGGCGCCCGGTGGCGATCGTCCGCGGTAACCTCACCAGCGCTTGGGTGCACCAAGCCGACAACACGGGCACCTGCACGCGCAATGGCGACCCGGCGAATTGCGGGATCTACTTTCCGGTCACCGACGTCATCGGTAAGGCCGTGCTGATGCTTAACGCGGCCGGCCACGTCGCCGGCACCGGAGAGTATGACCCGTTCGGACAGGTGAACCGAGTCTTCATCGACGCGGAGACCCCACACCCCTACAGTACGCTGGATGCGAGCGCCTTCGCGGACTTCACGCAGGCGGTCGGGAGCGGGATGAAGCTTGACATGCGGGTGTTCATCGATTCGCTCGATCTCGACCGTATCCTGGCCACGGAGGGGTGCGCGGCCTCGGGTAGCGGCGACGCCCTGCGCGTCCTCGACGGCGCTTCAAATGCAGTGCTGACGACGCTTTCTGAGTCGGGAGGTCTGCTGGCCTCCGCCTGGGTTGCGCCCACTGCAGGAAGGCTCAAACTGGCGCTCTCGGGTCCTGGGCACTGCGAAGCGGACCCCTATTGCCCTCCTTGCGACCCAAGGTTCGGTATCTGCCCGGACTGCCCGCCGGGGACCTGCGCGCCGGTGTGCGACGGCGTCTCGACCGCCACGACGGCCACTGGCGTGGTGGCAGGGAGCTATGAATACCGCCGTTACGAAGCCGGCCAGACACCTTTCTGGACGCCGCTGCGGTTCCCGGGGCAGTACTATGACGCGGAGAGTGACCTGAACGAGAATTGGAACAGGTATTATGATGCTCAGCGTGGGTCCTACCAGCAAACCGACCCGCTTATGAGCAGGCAACCGACCGCTTCAGGCCCCGCTTTCGC
>JANXPQ010000476.1 GCA_025357235.1 Betaproteobacteria bacterium | reverse complement strand
CGATATCGATCGGCGCGGGGCGTATGAATTCGGCTAAATGGCGTACCGAGGCATCGTCTATCAAATGCTTTGGAAGCTTCATCAGCAGATCGCAGATCGCCTTGCGGGTGTTGGCAACCTCGGCCGCCATGTTGCTGTTGTAACGCGTGCGGCTCGAATAGAGGATGTCCTTTTGGCGCTGCTGCACTCCTGCAAGGTTGACCGGTATCTCGCCGCGGGCATTAAACAGGTCGACCTGGAACGCAAGCAGACTTTCTCTGGAATGCATATCCAAAACGTATTGCAGCGGAGTGTTGGAAACGATGCCCCCATCCCAATAGGCTTCGCCATCGATCACCACCGGAGGAAAGGCCGGGGGCAATGCGCCACTTGCCATGATGTGCTCTGGCCCGATAACGCGATCGAAATTATCGAAATATTCCGAGTTACCGCTGCGCACATTGACCGCGCCCATGGAAAGACGCACTTTCTTGCTGTTGATCAGGTCGAAATCGATGAGCCTTTCGAGCGTCTCGCGCAGCGGGGCTGCATCGTAAATGCTAAGCGCGCCAGGCGCCCCATCGGGCTGCACCATGGCCGGCGGAATACGCGGCTGGTAGAAGCCGGGAATGCCCAGCATGGCCGACCACACAGCGCTGAAACGGTTGAAAGCACCTCGCGGCTGAGCCATTTCCGACAGCGCCTTCAACCAAGGTGTGGCGGACAACTTGTCGCTCGGCGACCCCATGCCGGAGGAAACCAGATGCCAGAACTCCGATAGTCGCTCGATACGCCGTTCCGGTGGATTGCCTGCGATCAGTGCGGCGTTGATCGCGCCGATCGACACGCCGGCGATCCAATCAGGCTGATAGGCCGTATTGGATAACTCCTCGTAGACCCCTGCCTGATACGCGCCAAGTGCACCGCCGCCTTGTAGTACAAGAGCGATGTGGTCGTGCCGCTTGTCAAAGCCAGCAGATTTCCTGGTCGCATTCCGCGCATTCCCCATTATTTTTCCCATATTCGGTGAACCGCCTATGCCGCTACGCTCAAGCAACAATTGCGCGATGCGAAGGGCGAGCGGAAACAATACAAGTAGCCGGGTCTAGGACATCCGCACGGTCAGTGAGTTCGCTCAGGCACTGCACTAAGCAAATTTGTGTTCGGGCAAAAGAGCACATATCAAACTCATGAAAAAGCTTCTTAGACTGCAGAAACAACGTAAGTCTTAAACACCCTTGGTTGTGATTTTAGGCCGGGTACTCTACTGGCGTTTAGGCTTCGCTATGCAGTTGCGAGGGTTCAAATTTCGGACGCTATTCGTTCGATATCGGGCTGCGTTCATGAAGACCAATTCCATCGCGGATCATCCCTTGGCGCACCCTGCTTGCCCAAGCTCTGGTGCGCTAGGCCAAAATCGATCTCGTCGGCATACCGCGTGAGAACTGTTGCAAAGTGTCCAAACCGGTCATACATAACTTCCGGGCAAAAGTGCGAGAAGATACTCGCCTTGTCTCCTGTCCCCAAGATCGACGACGCCTGCTCTTCTGTACGCGGCCAGAGGTCAGACTTCTCCCACTTCTTCAGCAATCGCTTGTCTTCGGCCTCTGGAATCTTCGTGCTACCTGCACCACCCAAAAGTGCCAAGCTCTGGTAGTAACGCGGACAGGACTCCACGGTCGCGAACGGACAGCGGATGGGCCCGCCACGTTTGCGACTGATCTTAGTAGCCCAAGCTAAGTTGGGAATGATTGGTGGTTTCTCAGCGGCCATAGACGCTCTAATCAATGACGCAAAATCATAACGCGTTTGTCATTTTCCGGCGTTAGTTGTCCAAGTGCACAGGACACTGAGTTCGATATCCCAAACACTCGCTTTCAGCCGAAAGCTGATATTCAATGGCCGCGAGTAGAACCGGCTTAGTAAATTTGCAGCCGTATCAGCTCAATTTTCCACGGGCTTTTCAAAGAA
>JANXPQ010000473.1 GCA_025357235.1 Betaproteobacteria bacterium | reverse complement strand
TCTGCTTCCACCCCGAATGAAGGGGCGCCAATCGGCGCCCGTTTTTTTTTGGTTGCCCGTCACTTGTCACCGCTTGTTCCCATTTCGGCTACGCTAGCGCCTTTCCCTGGTAACCGGAGTGTTTCGTGCAATACAAAAATCTCCCCCGCACGGATCTGAACGTTTCGCGAGTCTGCCTCGGCACCATGACGTGGGGCGAGCAGAACAGCGAAGCGCAAGCCCATGAACAGCTCGACTACGCGATCGGTGAAGGCATCAACTTCATCGACACCGCGGAAATGTATCCGGTGCCGCCGAACGCGAAAACGCAGGGGCGCACCGAGGCCTATCTCGGCACCTGGCTGGCGCGCCAGCAGCGCGATAGCCTGGTGATCGCGACCAAAGTGGCCGGGCCCGGCCGCCGCGACTGGATCCGCAACGGGCGCACCGACCTGACGGCGGACGTAATCGCCGACGCTGTGGACACCAGCCTCCAGCGACTGCAGACCGATTACATCGACCTGTACCAGATCCACTGGCCGCAACGCAACGTGCCGAATTTCGGCGCCACCGAGTTCGATCCCGAGAAGGAAAAAATCGGCCCTTCGATCCACGATCAGGTTTCCGGCATGGCCGCGATGATCAGGGCCGGAAAAATCCGCTACTACGGTTTGTCCAACGAGACGGCCTGGGGCGTGTGCGAATTCCGTCGGGCGGCCGACGAACTGGGTTTTCCCGGTCCGGTCACGCTGCAGAACAGTTACAGCCTGCTCTCGCGCAATGTGGACAACGATCTCGCCGAGACTCTGTTCCGGGAGGACATGTCGCTGCTTGCCTATAGCCCGCTCGCGGCCGGCATCCTGTCCGGAAAATACATGGGTGGTGCGAAGCCGGCCGGTATGCGCTTCACGTTGTTCGATTCGCTGGGCCTGCGCTTCCGCAAGCCGATGGTCTCGGAAGCGGTCGACGCGTATGCGGCACTCGCCCAGCGGCGCGGGCTGACGCTGGTGCAACTGGCGCTGGGCTACGTGGCGAGCCGCTGGTTCATGGGGGCGTCGATCATCGGCGCCACATCGATGGCGCAACTCAGAGAGAACATCGCCGCGGCGCAGTTCGTACTCGACCAGGAAACGCTGGACGCAATAAAAGAAATTCAACTGCGCTATCCGAACCCGGCGGCCTGAGCGAAGAACAGCGGTTTGAAGTAGAGAGCAGAAACCAGGCAGGAAATGTCCCTACAGCCTGAATTTGGATCCGAGCTGCGTCGCCGGGAAACCCCGGCGCACCGCCAGCTTCGGCGACGCAATGGCATCGTTGCCGCGCTCGTGGGCATCGTGGCGGCTGATGCGCAACAAGGTGTAGCGACCGGGATAGCGTTGATCTTCGGTTGACGCAGGACTTTTCAGTTCGCTGCTCGACAAGATCAATAAATCCCTGGCCGACCAGCAGGCCAAAGACGGACAGTTCGAGTTCAAAACCGGAAAAGCGGAGTTTGCCTCCGGCAACTCGAAGCGGATCAGCGGGCTCCTGAAAATCCTGACCGGCAATTCCAAGACGCTGTCGGCGATTCCAAACCTGCATGTCAGCGCCGAGGGCCATACCGATTCCGACGGCACCGCGGAGGCGAATCAGAAACTTTCCGAGGCCCGCGCGAAAACGGTGTGCGCTGCGCTCAAGGGCAAGGGAATGAAACTGCCGTGCAAGCCGGGCGGGGCGGGGTCGTCGAAGCCGCTCGTCTCTCCGGAGAAGACCGCGGCCGACAAGCAAAAAAACCGCCGCGTCCTGGTTCAGCTGGCGAAGTAGGGGAACGTCCGACTTAACGGCGCCGGCCCGGCCATGGACACTTGCGATTGCCGATTTCCCGTGGTCCGGCCTATACTTTTCCCTGGAACGGCAGCATAGCCGTGAGAGCGTCGGCATATCGAATGCATCACTACAATCGGGAGCGAAGCCATGAAGAAAGTCATAGTCGGAGCGCTGTATGTCTTGTGCACGATGAGCTTGCCTGCCGCAGCGCAAGGCGTTTTGAATTCCCATGAGTCGATCGAAATAAGAGCCTCAATCTGGAAGGTCTGGGACGCGGTCAAGGACTTCGAAGGATTGAACACCTGGCATCCGATGTTTTCCAGCGACGTGATCAAATCCGGCGGCAACAACGAAGTCGGGACGATCCGCACCATGACGGTGAAGGACGGCCCCAGCTTCGACGAAGAGTTGCTGTCGTTCGATGCGCTCGACAAGAAATTCAGTTACCGGGTCATCGACCCCGTGCCCCTGCCGATTGCCGGATACGTTTCCACTTTCCAGGTCCTGGAGAGCAGGCGCGGCTACACGCTGGTCCAGTGGAACAGTTCCTTCCGGAACAACTCCGACGGCAAGATGAAGGACGAGGAGGTCATTGGCTTCATCGACAACGCGTACCGGGTGGGCCTGGAAAACCTGAAGTCCATGCTCGAGACGAAGTAGTGCCTGGTTCAGGCCGCCCGATCCGGCCGGCGATTTCGATGGATCGGAAATGAAAGCGGGCGCCGATGGCGTCCGCTTTTCGTTTTGCATGCGCAGGGTCATGACCCGCCGCTGCGGTCACGGTCACTTCTCTTCAGGCATATCGCGCAGCGAAATAATATACGCGACGAGCTGCGTGATCTCTTCCTCTGTCAGCACATTTTTCCAGGGCGGCATGACCGAGGAGCCGCTTATGCGGCCTTTCAATATGGTGTTGAAAATGATATCCGCAGCAAGGTCGGGCCGCCGCTGCAGGCTGGCTCCCTTGCCGCCGACGCCTTCGTATCCGTGGCAATAGAAGCAGGAGCGGTTGAAGCGCTTCTTGCCTGCGGCGATCACGTCCGGATTCGCGAGATCAGCTTCCTTCAGTTCGACCGCTAACGCACAAGACAACTGAAGGGCACAGAGCACGCCAAGGCATAAGGCAACAAGGCACGAACGAGACGCGTCGTTTTTCAATCCCCGACTCCTTTGCAGCTTGCTCCGCCCCGGCAGTGACCGGGACGGAGCACCTGAACGACTTCCGAACTACTCGAGCGTGAACGCGATCAGTGCCGAACCCCCGTTGGCATCGCGGATCTTCGGGAACACGGGAGGCATGAAATCCACCGCGTGCGAATACATGCCGCTTGCCACGACGATATATTGCTTGCCGTTCACGGCATAGCTGATGATGCCGCCGCGTACGCCCGAGCCCATGTTGAAGTTCCACAACACCTTGCCGGTGTCCGCGTCGTAGGCATTCAGCGTTCCGAACACGTCGCCATTGAAGACCAGGCCGCCCCCGGTCGCCAGCACGCATCCGAGTCCCGGCACGGAGTAAGGCACGCTCCATTTCACCTTGCCGGTCTCGGGATCCCGCGCCTCGAAGCGCCCCGATGCCGGCTGGTCGGGCGGCGCGACCATCTGCACGCTTTCGACGCCGTAATAGAGTTCGGTGAGGCCGAGCTTCGTCGGATCCTGCTTGGCGGTCTTGACCGTGTTGCAGGCTTCCATCACATTGTTGTACCAGAGGCCGGTGGCGGGACTGTAGGCGCCGTGGTTCCAGCTGCGCGAACCCAGGATCCACGGGCAGATCAGGATTTCCTGGCCCACCTGCGGATCGCGCCGGCCGATCAGCTCGCCCGTCTTCGGGTCGATCGTCTTCACGAAGTTGTAAGTCTGGCTGTACGGCCACACGTTGTGCAGTTTGCCGCTGTCCCGTTACATGACCCAGACGAATCCCGCTTTGGTCGGATGGAACAGCAATTTCTTTCCGTCCCGCTCGAACAGCACCGTCTCGTAGGTGGAATCGAAGTCCCACACATCGTGCGGCAGTTCCTGCCTGTGCCACTTCAGCTTGCCTGTCTTCGGGTCCAGCGCGATCACGGAGTCCGTGTACAGGTTGTCGCCTTTGCGCTCGTCTCCGTAATAATCGGGCGCCGGGTTGCCGACTCCCCAATACAGGGTGTCGGATTCCTTGTCGTAGGTGCCGGGCAGCCAGCCGCCGCCGCCGCCGGTATCGCCCGAGTTGCCGGGCCAGCTGTTCGGGTCATCCTTGATGGTGTCGAATTGCCACAACGGGTTACCCGTGTTCGCATCGACTGCGTAGATCTTGCCGCGCTGCGCGCTGTCGCCCGACGTCGGCGCAATGACGAGCACGTCGCCGGCCAGTGTCGGCGGCGACGTGAAGTTGTTTCCCGACTGCTTGCGCGTTTGCACGACCTGGGTCGACCAGACCTCCTTGCCGTTTTTCTGGTCGAGGGCGATCAGGCGGCCATCCAGCGTGGCGAGATAAACCTTGCCGAGGCCGACCGTCACGCCCCTGCTGGAGGCGGTGAAGAATATTTCATTCACGACCGGGTCCAGTTTCGGCTGGTAGCGCCAGAGTTCCTTCCCTGTGACGGCATCCAACGCCTGCACTTTGTTGTTCGCCGACGAGTAGTAGAGAACGCCATTGATTTCGATGGGCGTCGCCTGCAAGCCGCCGGTGATTTCTCCCGGCTGGTGTATCCAGGCAACCTTCAGCCGCTTCACATTGGATTTGTTGATGCTGTCCAGTGCGCTGAACCGGCTTGATTTGGAGTTCCCGTGATAGACGGGCCAATCGGCGGGGTTATCGTCGGCCGCAAAGGCAAGGTTGGCTGACGCCACCATCGCCACGAGGCCGCAGGCACCGACTTGCAACAATTTCCTGGCACCTGTTGCGGTACTGGTAAGGAAGTCTGACGTGGAACACTCTCGCTGAATCGCAAATAAGAATTTCATGAACGCCTCCTCGATCGAATGCATGCAAGATAGTTGCTTTATTTTTTAACTCACCGCATTTCCCTGGCGGCGAGAGCCATCGACATCCCATCTTTGCTGCCGGCGCGAAGTCGAAAGGTTTTGTTTAAGCGAATTCCTTTGACAGGGTCGTACCGTGAACCATGCTAACGGAAGACGTTGGGACGAACATCCCTGCGCGCGACATATCTGACTGATCAATCGGCGCATAACGCGTTGCAATGCAGCAAGAAACGCGGCATTGGGCGATGCCCGTTTTTGGGTTATATCGTTATGCAGATTGCGGCCTGATTCCGCATCCCGTCTTGCTGGTATCCTCGCAACCCCGACTTTTTCTCGTATCGAGGCAGACGAAAGATGACAAGACAAGGCTCATTGCTGGTGACCGCGGCGCTCGCGCTGGTCCTCACGGGTTTCGCGAAGCGGGGCGATGCATACGACTTCAACGACTCGCACTTTCACCTGACCAACTACATCCAGGAAGGGCTCAGCCTGCCTGAATTTCTGAAAATCATGGGGGACAGGACTGGGCGGGCGGCGGTGTTCGGCATCCCCTTGCAGCAGAAGTGGGACTACTTCGAATCCGGACCCCGCGCGCCGGACTACTACCTGCTCTCGGATGCCGAGCTCTACTACTACTCGTTCACCGACGCGATCATCGCGGACCAGGTCCTGCACCTGTCACCCGAGGATCGCAAGCGCTTCGATCCCATGATCACCGGGTTCAACCCGACGGACATGTACGCGGCGGATCACATCCGCCGGGTGCTGCGGATGTATCCGGGCGTCTTCACCGGGATCGGCGAGTTCTCCGTCCACAAGGAATTCGTTTCCGCGAAAGTCGCGGGCCACACCGCGAGCCTGCGGAATCCGGCGCTCGACAAAATCCTGGCGTTCGCTGGCGAGGCAGGCCTGGTCGTAATCCTGCACAACGACATCAACACGGTGCGTCCCGCTCCCGGCCGGCCGGCGAATTTCGACGACCTCAAGGTCGTCTTCCGCGATCACAAAGACGCGTCCATCATCTGGGCGCACACCGGACTCGGCCGGTTCGTCAAGCCGACGGCGGATCATGTCGAACTGCTTCGGGAGATGCTGAGCAGCGACGAATACTCGCACGTGAACTTCGACATCTCCTGGGACGAAGTGGCCAAATGGGTTGTGGCTGACGACGCTTCATTGGATGCGTGGGTGAAACTGCTGAATCAGTACCCCGATCGGTTCCTGTTCGGCAGCGACACCGTCGCACCCAAATCACAGGCCGACTATCTCAAGGCGTTCGATGCGTATCAGAAATTATGGGAGCGTCTGGATGCGGAGACGGCGAGCAAGGTGAAGTCGAAGAACTTCGAGCGCATCTTCGATGCGGCGCGGGTGAAGGTCAGGGCGTGGGAGGCGCGGCAGGTTCGGAAGTGACGTCATCTACATCTAATACTTAATTCTCACCACGCGCCGCAAGCGGCACAAGTGTTCCCTTGAGGCACGAAGGTCACGAAGGGGCACGAAGAAGGGCGAAAGAGAAAAATAATGTTGGCCGAGTGATTATGCGTACATGTGCGATCTATGTCTGGCCCACAGTTGGCATCGCGCGCCATCTGAGGGATTTACAACTTCGCTGACCTGGTTTTTCTTCGTGACCCTGTGTGACCTTCGTGCCTCAAGGGAACACTTGTGCCGCTTGCGGCGCGTGGTGAGATGTAAAGTCATACGCGTGTGCGCTTTCAAAATCTGGAGGAGAGTGTTGTGGATCTTGGGCTGACGGGAAAAACCGCTGTCGTTACCGGCGCCTCGAAGGGAATCGGCCTTGCTATCGCACGGGGCCTGGCGGCAGAGGGTTGCGCCGTGCAGATCGTTGCGCGCAGCCGCGATGCAATCGAGAGCGCGGCGCAGGGCATTCGCAAACAGTACGCAGTCGACGTAAAGGCCCATGCGCTGGATCTAGCGCGAAGCGAAAGCGTCGCCGCGCTGATCGATGCCACGGGCACGCCCGACATTCTGGTCAACAACGCGGGTGCGATACCCGGCGGCGATTTGCAGGCAGTGGACGAGGCACGCTGGCGCGCAGCGTGGGACCTCAAGGTGTTCGGCTACATCAACCTGCCCCGCGCCTACTATGCCGCGATGCGCCGCCAGCGCAAGGGCGTGATCGTCAACAGTACCGGACTCGCCGCCGACCGGCTCGACACCGGTTACATTGCCGGTTCGGCGGGCAATGCCGCGCTCCATGCTTTCACGCGCACGCTGGGCAGTTACAGCATCGAGGATGGAATCCGCGTGCTTGCGGTCAGCCCCGGCGCCGTGGAAACCGAGCGCCTGGTCACGCTCATGAAGACGCGCGCCGCCGACAAGCTCGGTGACCCGGAACGCTGGCGCGAGTTCGTGAAAGGCCTGCCGTTGGGCCGGCCCGCGAGCGTGGAGGAGGTTGCCGACGTCGTCGTCTTCGCGGCTTCCGGCCGGGCTTCCTACCTGAGCGGCACGGTTATCACGGTGGATGGCGGGCACAACGCGCGCAATGGAGCGTTTACCTGATTGAAGCCGCATTCGGAGGCAGGTTCGACCGGGGTGACTTCATTCGAGAGGCAAGCTCGTCAACTGAGAGAGTGGATTGTCCGTTCTAGGCCGGGCGGGTCATTCACCAACGAACTCATGGAGGCATGGATCATGAAGCGGATTCTCATCACGTATCTGTCGATCATTGTCGGGCTGTTGACGATGTTTGCGGCACAGGCACAGGAGAAAGACATGCGCGGCGCGTGCCGGGCGGATGTGCAAAAGCTGTGCAAGGACATTCAGCCGGGAGGGGGGCGCATGGCAATGTGCCTGAAACAACACGAGTCGGAACTCTCTATGGGGTGCCGGGAGCGGATGGCAGAGGCCAAACGGGAAGGCAAGGAAATTGCCGAAGCGTGCAAGGCCGACGCCGGGAATGTCTGCAAGGGCGTGGAGCCCGGTCAGGGGCGCGTCATGCGCTGCCTGGTCGAGAACAAGGAAAAACTTTCCAGCGGGTGCCGCGAGGAAATCGCCAAAGGGGAAAGCAGCCATCCCTGCATGGAAGACGCGGAGCGCCTTTGCAAGGGCGTTCAGCCGGGCGGAGGGCGCATGATGGAGTGCATGAAGCAGCACGAAGCCGAATTGTCTCCGGCGTGCAAGGCGCATCATGACGAAAGAATGGGCGGGGAGAAGAAGTAAACGAAAATCCATTGTCTCGACCCGTTCCGGTTTGGAGGCTACGGGTAAGCGCCTCAAGGGATGCCGATTCGAAGCCCGGGTCAAACGCGCAGCGGTGATCGGGAACAGCGTCGGCTGCCTTGCAATTTGCAAGCCGGTACCATTGGTCTAGACTGATCGTGCGGCTACCTTTACATACCTGCGCGACGGCATCGTGCAGGGTCGCGGGCCGAGGCCATAAAAAAGAAAGGGGATATCCAATGCGCAAATACGCCGGATTCGCGCTGCTGCTTTCGCTCGCAATACTGTCGGGATGCTCCCATACGGTGCTCGTGCCGGTCCCGCCGCGCATGGATCTGAGAAGCTACGGGACGCTCGGAATCGTCGGGTTCGCTTCCAATGCCGACCCTGCCATCAACGTCCATGCCACGCGGCAGTTTCAGGAGCAGATCCAGGCGGCGCAGCCGGGCACGCGCTTCGTGGAATTGGGCAGCCGCGAGTCGGTTCTGGCCGCGGTGGGAGGCCGGCAACTCGACGTGGATGCGCTGAAGAAGATCGGCGAGAAGTACGGCGTGGACGCCGTCTTCGTTGGCGACATCGTCTATTCCGATCCGAAGACCAACATCAAGATCGCCGATCTGACCAAACTGGACGGCAGCGTGCACACCGAGGTCAGGGGCGACATTTCCAGCAGCCTGAAGGAGACGCGCACGGGCGCCAGCGTGTGGAGCAGCTCGGCCTGGGCGAAGAGGCAGATCGGCCGCCTCAGCGTCTCGGCCGGACAGGGCGTGAGCGGCGGCATGAGCAATGAAAATCCCCGCGATGAGATGGTGCAGACGCTGGTCTACTATCTCACGCAAGACTTTCGACCGACCTCGGAGCGCCAGCCGGCGAAATAGAGAAGGGGGCATCGCATGCGGACAGGCGACTACGACGGATCCGATCGGGATCAATTCTTTCAGAGAATGAGATCCGACAGATGAATAAAACGGGTGCTCTGGGCGCCCGTTTTTCATTAGATTTATCCTTCAGGAAAACCGGAATCGGGGCCGCAAAATGAGCCGACGGCAGTGCAACCGCGATGAAGCATCGATCGCCAACAGTCTGCTGGCCTCCCTGCCTCGCGCAGAATATCGACGCCTGCTTGCCGGCCTCGATCTGGTTACGCTGAAATTTGGCGAGGTGCTCCACGAGCCGGGCGCGCCGATTCGGTATGTCTACTTCCCTATCGACCGTGTTATTGCCTTGCTCACGACGGTGCCGGGTCATCAGGCTCTGAAGATCGGGCTGATCGGCCACGAGGGCATGGTCGGCAGTCCGCTGGCCCTGGGAGTGCGGTCTTCGCCCCGTCGGGCCCTGGTCCAGGGAACCGGGACGGCCATGCGGATGAAATCATCACTCTTTCGCAAAGAAATTCGGGGAAGCAAACCATTGCAACAGGCGGTCTACCGGTTCAAGCATGCGTTGATCGGCCAGATTGCGCAATCCGCCGCGTGCAAGCAGTTCCACTCGGTAAAAGCGCGCCTTGCCCGCTACCTGCTGATGACCGGCGACCGCGCAAGGTCGAAAGAATTTCGCCTCACGCACGAATTTCTGGCGCGCATGCTGGGTGTGCGGCGAGCCGGGGTCACCATCGCTGCTGGAGCCCTGGAGAAACGCAAGCTGATCAAATGCGGCCGCGGCAGGATTACGATCCTTGATCGGCAGCGCCTCGGTGCAGCCTCCTGCGAGTGTTACCAGATCATCAAGCGCATATACGACGATAGCCCTCGCGCGAAAGGCTGACTCTGCGCGACAACGCACAGACGTTACGCCAGAGCCCGTCGAACCAGCGGGATATTGAGCCAGGGAATCCTGGTTGTGTCGGCAGGGATCAATGCAGATCGATGATCAGCCGGGCTCCCTCGGGCGGGAGTACGAACTGCGCCTCGCTCCAGGTCGGACCGCGCCCGCTGACCTGCGGGTTGTTCGACATGCCCCAAGGCTCCAGCGGTACGCCGTTCAGATTCGTGTCGAGCTTGCCGTCGTCGTTTACATCCTGGTAGAGCGCCAGCGCGTAAGTACCGGGCGGGACATTGTCCATGCGCAACTGGATCGTCCTTGCGTTCGCCGGCGCGGAAATGAATTCCGCTGGCGGGCGGGGAAGGCGGTTGTCCTTGGTGAAGATGCCGACGCTGATATCGCCCTCGCGGGTGATCATGCCGCGGAAGGCCAAGTCAAGCGAGAAATCGTCGGCGTTATCGAACAGCGCGGCGTGCACTTGTCCAGTGCGCACTTTGATTCCACGCACTTCGATCTCGATGTCGGCGGCCTGTGCGGATAGCGCCGCACAGACCACGAACGGAACCACAATCAGGATCGTTCGGAGCAGCCGGCGATTTTCATGTTGATTGCGGGAGCACTTCATGGCGCCGCGGCAAGGCTGTGAAAGGACACGTAGCATATACCTCCTGGAGATTCAGCTCATTCGCCCGCGCCTGCGCGTGATACCACCAAGGGCGCTCGGAAATCTGAATGTCCGCTACCGGGCGCGAAGAGCGCCCGATAAAAGCCGCTCGCCCCCAAGACTGGTGCAGACCGGCGCATGACAGAATGCAATGTCGTTTCGTGCGGCCCGGATCGATCAACGGGCATCTGCCGGGGCTTGCGTCAAGGAAGCTTTTTCAGCAGCTCGCGCGCTTTACGCGCCGGATCGCTGTCGGGGTGATTCTCCACCAATCGCTGCCACGAACGCTGGGCGGACTCAGCATCCCCGAGCGCGAGGTGAGATTTTCCGATCAGCAACCATGCATCGGGTGCCTTCTTGCTCTCGGGGTATTTGGTCAGGAGATCTTCTTCGGCCGTGATCGCGGCGGCGTAGTCGCGTTGGCGCCACAACGCGTCGCCCAGCCAGTACTGGGCGTCGGGCTTGAGGGCAGAACCGGGAAACAACTCGGCGAAAGCACCCAGGTGGCGTATCGCCGCGGCGTAATCGCCGGCTTCATACTCCTTGATGGCGATCCCGTACGCTTTTTGGGCCGGATCCTCTTCTGTAGCCTGGTTTGCCTCCGACAGCGCCTGGCGCAGCACGACAAGAGAATTTTCCAGTTCGCGGACTTTGTCCTCGAGCGCTTTGACCTTCGTCTGGGTGTCGCGGGACTGGGCCTTGCCCTCGGTCTCGACCTTGCCGACCCTCGAATCCAGATCTGACGCGAATTTAGTCTGCCGTTCCTGGGATTTTTTGATCGCGTCGAGCACTTCGTCGAGCTGTCCTCGCAGCCTGTTGACTTCCGAACTCAGCGCTTCGTTCTGGTTGATCATCTCGATCACCTGGAAGGCGCTGTCATCCCCGGCGGCCGGCGCGGCCTTCGGCTCGTCACCGGCCGAGCAGGGCGCGGCCAGTGCGCTCAGTATCAGCAGGGCTGCTCGATCGAGTCGCATGGCTCCCCGGCGCCGGCAATGCGACTCACGCGGAATTCTGTCGATCTTCAAGCTGCAGCTCTCCTGTCGTTGTCCCGTTCATTGCCCCGTTGGCAACCGCGTCAGCGTTTCAAGATGGGATAGGCGATGTCGACACGCCGGTTCAATGCCCAGCTTTCCTCGTTGCTCCCGTACGCCACGGGCTTTTCGGCGCCATAGCTGACCGCTTCGGCCTGCTTGGCCGGGACGCCCAGCGCCATTAGTGCACGAACGACCGACTCCGACCTGCGCTGCCCCAGGGAGACGTTGTATCCCGGGCTGCCGCGATCGTCGCAATTGCCTTCGACGAAAATCTTCACCGTCGGATGCGCCATCAGGAAGCGGGCGTGTGCAGCGATGATCGGGACGTATTTTGGCTTGATTTCGTACTTGTCGTAGTCGAAGTAGATTTTTCGCTCGACCAACAGGGCGTCGGCCTTTTTCAGTTCCTCCTCGGTCACCATTCCGACCAGGGACGGATCGTCGTGGTCCTCCAGTCGTTGCCGTCGCAACTGCTCGATCTGGGCAAGTTCGTCCTGCCGGCGGGCTTCCTCCTGTTTTCGTATTTCCTCCTGCTTGCGGGCTTGCTCCTGTTTTCGTGCTTCTTCCTGCTTGCGGGCTTCGTCCTGCTTTCGTGCTTCCTCCTGCTTGCGCGCCTCTTCCTGCTTGCGGGCTTCCTCCTGCTTTCGTCCTTCTTCCTGCTTGCGCGCCTCTTCCTGCTTACGGGCTTCCTCCTGCTTTCGTACTTCTTCCTGTTTGCGGGCTTCCTCCTGTTTTCGTATTTCTTCCTGCTTGCGCGCCTCTTCCTGTCGGATCGCTTCCTGGCGGGCGGCCTCCGTGCGCTTGCCTGCTTCGCCCGAGGCGCCGAAATTGGCGCACGCCGGGAGAAGGACGACCAGGATGACCAGGGCCAGGGTCAGATATCTCTTCATCACTTCACCTCCGTATCGTGCGATTCATAGGGAGCCCAGGCGGGACTGCGAATGTCGTGGGCATAAGTCGTGATTTCCGACCTGGCGAAACCATCGGTCGATATGACAGCGAGCGTGCCGCGATCCTTTTCCTTTGTCACGTACAGGATAGCCTTTCCGTTGGGTGCGAATGCGGGCGATCGGTCATCGTGTCCGGACGTGAGGTAGCGGGTTTCTCGCGTCTCGATCTCCTGGAGGCCGATGCCGAATCCGCCCGGCTGCTGGTGAACGAACGCGAAGTACTGTCCGTCCGGGCTGTACTGCGGCGATGCGTTGTAACTTCCGTCGAATGTCATGCGCTCCGCCCTGGCGCCGCCGGCGAGCGATATGCGATAGATCTGCGCACTGCCCGCGCGATCGGACGTAAACAGAATATGCTGCCCATCCGGCGAGAAGCTCGGCTCGGTGTCCCGCGATGGGCTGTCGCTCAAACGCCGCAGGTTCTTGCCGTCCGCGTCCATCATGTAGATTTGCGAGCCCCCGTCCTTCGACAGCGTCGCGGCGATCTGTTTGCCGTCCGGGGACCAGGCAGGCGCGGAGTTGGTACCGCGGAAACTGGCGACCACCTTGCGCGAGCCGTCTTCGAGATTATGGACGTAGATTCGCGGCCGCTTGCGCTCGAATGAAACGTACGCAATCTTCAACCCGTCCGGAGACCACTGCGGTGACATCAGGGGCGCGGAGTTTTGGTATAGCACGCTACGGTTGTATCCGTCGGCATCGGCGATGATCAGTGCGGCACTGTCCGCACTTCGGGTGACATAACAGATTCGGGTTGCATAGGCGCCGGGGTAACCCGCGAGCTTTTCGTGGACGATATCTGCGATGCGGTGGGCGAGGCGGCGGTGGTTGCGCCCGCGATAGGACAGGGTTTGCTCGATAATGGCATTTCTGCCTGCCACGTCGTACAGGACGAAGTGCGCCTCCATCGAGTCCTTTTGTTTACGCACCGTTCCTGCAACGACCATGTCCGTTTGCCGTTCCTTGAACCAGGCAAAATCGATTGCGCCATCCCCGCCCGACATCGGGGCGCCGCCGGCATCGACGATTTTCAGTGCACTGCTGCGCCTGAAGTCGTCGGCGACGATGCGCGCGATCTGACTCTCCTGGTCTGTTTCCTCGTCCCCGCCGAAGGTAAGGACGGCGACCGGGATGCGATCGCCTTCGCCACCGATGACATCGACGCTGGCTTGCGCGAGCGCGGTGCCCGGGAGCGCCGCAATCCACAAAAACAGAAGTAAGAACCGCTCGGGGGTTGCGAGTCTCATGGCAGTCATTGTTTCGGTCTGAAGTTCAACAGGAACTTGCGGAAATTTAGATCGAATACTTCCGGATCATCCGGAACCGGCAGCGGTTGTGCCGCAAGGATCGCACGCTGCACCGACGCGTCCAACGTACTCATTCCGCTCGACTTGCGCAAGCGCACGTCCACTACCTCTCCGCCCGGCAACAGAGTTACCTCGTAAACCGCCTCCGGGTTGCCGTGCAGGTCCGGCGGCAGCACCACCCGTTGACGAACCTTGGCGCTTATGCGCGCGCGGTACTGGTCGATCAGCGCCTGGGTTTGCGCACCGGCCGCTTCCTCAGCCTGTTCCTCGGCACGCCCTTTCTCCGCAGCGGCGGCGACTTCCTGCAGCTTACGCGCCAGCTCGCGTTCACGCTCTAGGCGGCGTTTATCAAGCGCGGCGCGGCGCGCCTCCCGTTCCCGATCGAGGGTGTCGTTCGCTTGCGTATTTTCCTCTTCACGCAAGCGCTCCGACAGCGCCAGCGCCTTTTCACGCCGTTGTGCTTCGACATCCACCGTGGGCTCGGGAACGGGCTGCGAGGGCGGCGGCGCTATTTGCGGCGCGGGTGGCACTGGTGAGGGCGGTGCGGGCGGAAGTGCTTGCGCAGCAGGCGGTGTGGCTGGCGCAACGGGTGGGGGCGTAACCGGTGGCGAAGCCGTCGCAGCAGGTAGCGGCGGAGTTGCGGGTGCCGGCAGTTGCGCCGGCGGAGGCGCCACAGCGGCGGGGGGCGGTTTCGGCGCAGAAACAGGTGTCGGCGGCCGTTGCACTTGCGGCGGTGCAACCGGCGGCACCGATACCGCGGGCTCGACCGGTGACGCAACAGCCTTCACTTTCGGCGGCGTCACGCGCCGCGGCGCGGCCTCGGGTGGCGTGCTTTGCGGGCGCGATACGGGCAATGCATGCCAGATTTTGACCGTCGCCCTCGAAAGAACCTTTTGTTGCCAGTTCATGCTCATGAACAGAGCCCCGATGAACACCGCGTGCAAGGCAACCGCGACGGCTCCCGCGACGACTGGAATCGGTTCGGAATTCGCCTCGTTGCGTAACCACGCCGTGAGCCGCATTGGATCGATCGTTCCGCGTGTTCCGACCTATCGTCCGGGGTACCTGGTGCTCATGGCTTCGGAACCGCAAGCAGCCCGACGTTGCTCACACGATTGCGCTGGAGCAGGTCCATGGTCTGCAAGACAAGGTCGTATTTGATTTCCTTGTCGGCGGTAATGATGACCGGCTGATCGGGTTTGATTTGCTGCTTGGCTGCGACGAACGCGGCAAGTTCGTCCCGGTTCACGTCGTGCGGCGTGCCGGACACATCGTGGTCGATCACCGAAATCCTGCCTCCGGCATTGATCTGGACTTCGATCGGCTGCGCCGGCGAGTCGTTTACCTTGCCCACTGATGGCACGTCGATGACTCCGGGGGTGATCATGGGTGCGGTCACCATGAAAATCACCAGCAGAACCAGCACCACGTCGATATAGGGAACGACGTTGATCTGACTTAACGGGCGGGTTTGGCGTCGGAAGGCCATTTACCTGTCTCCGGCGGGGCCGCTCTGCAGGGCATCGGAAACCTCCTCCATGAAGCTTTCCATGACGTTGGACAGCCCCTCCAGCTTGCGCAAAAGATGATTGAATCCGATCACCGCCGGAATGGCGGCAAACAACCCCATCGCCGTGGCGACCAGCGCCTCGGCGATCCCCGGCGCGACACTGGACAGGGATGCCTGGCTGACGGCGGCCAACCCGCGGAAGGAATTCATGATGCCCCAGACCGTGCCGAACAGGCCAATGTAGGGACTGACGGAACTTACTGTGGCGAGAAACGAGAGATTACTCTCGAGCCTGGTCATTTCCTTTTGATAACCGGCCCGCATCACCCGCCGGATCCTGTCCCATTGTGCGGGGCTCAGCACGCCGTTCGAGCGTTTGTTTTGGCGGGTGAATTCGCGAAACCCGGCTTCAAAAATACGTTCCGTGCTGGCGCCGCGGATTTTCGTGGCCGAGACCTTCCGGTAAAGCGCCTCGAAGTCGGTTGTGCCACTGAACACCTTCTCGAATTCGTCGGCATGATGGAGAGTCTCCCGGAATGAAGCCAGCTTCCTGATCATGTGCCACCACGAAACGATCGACATGCCGAGCAGGATCATGATCACCAGCTTGACCAGCAGGCTTGCATTCGAAAGCAACGCGAGCAAACCAAGATCGTGACCGACGTTCATCGTGTAACCCCGTCCCTTTCTGAGATTCCATTGCAAACCCGTGGCCCCGGAAACGGATCCCCCCGGGGGGAGGGCGGCGCGATCGGTTGCGGTTCACTCGCTTGGCCAGCCTGTTGCATCGCCGCCGTCTGTGCCTGGAACGGCTCCGGATTTGCCAGGAGCAAAGGCGGGTGGAAGGGCAATGCGGATTCTAACCGTACGGCGATGACGGCGCTGCTGATGCAAGCGGCAAGCGACACCCTGTTCAGTCGTCGTCCTTGATTCCGGCGCAGTCCGGGCCGAGCCAGAAGCCCTTCACGTCGACGACAACCTTACCCTTGCCGTCGCCGCGCACCCTGACGATGTTCGCGGAAAGGGCTTCGGGCGTCTTCGCTTCGATGGTCATCTGCGTAGTCGAGGCGTGCGGCTCCGGGCAGGTCTGTTCCATCACGAGGCTGGTCGCCGATTTCGACAGGACTTTGCGTGTGCACTGGCTGTCGTTTTTGTCGGCTTGGATGATGCGGTCCTGGTCGAGGTCTCCCTGCGACACGCAGGCCTTGTGCGTAATGGTGACCGGCTTGCCTGCCCGCGCCTTCATGGCTTCCTCCACCCTGGCCCGCTTTTCGGGCGGCATGCTCGCCAGCGCTTCCGGAGGAAGCGGATTCCCGACTAGCAGGGTACTCATGCTCATTTGCCACGCGCCGGGCTTGACGTCGAAAGAGGCGGCGAGCGTTTGCAACGGGATTCCCAGGGCCAGCGCGAGTGCGGCGG
>JANXPQ010000202.1 GCA_025357235.1 Betaproteobacteria bacterium | reverse complement strand
CGACGAGCCGTGGCTAGTAGTGAGAGTCCGGAGGCGCGAGCCGAAATCGAACCGACGTCCAAGGATTTGCAATCCTCTGCATGACCACTCTGCCATCACGCCTACTTGTTTCGACGCAGGGCAGTTTTGCAGGCCCATCGTTCCGGAACATTACGCGACATTGCCGCGCATCTTGCCACGTCCGAGTGCTTGGCCGCCGCGCATCCACTCCTGCCATGCAAATCGTGACGGCCTCCCCCACTCGACCGGTCTTTGAACCTGGCGCCGGGCATCTAAGCAGTGCTCCAATCACGACGAGTGGCACGATGACGGCCGGCTGATCGCTGCGCGGTACGCGCATAACGCCATGTGGAAGGGCGTCCCGGTGGTTGCTGCGCTGTACAACAACGAAAGGAAGCGCCTCACGGCGCCCCACTTTTGTTCTGGAGGGAGCTTTTACTTCGGTTGCGAGACGACCCGCAAATACGGCTTCAGCGTCTTGAAGCCTTGCGGATACTTCTTCTTCGCGTCCTCGTCGGAAATCGACGTGGGAATGATGACGTCCTCGCCCGGCTTCCAGTTCATCGGCGAGGCAACCGCGTGCTTCGCGTTTAGCTGCAGCGCATCGAGCAGGCGCAGCACCTCATCGAAGTTGCGGCCCGCCCTCATCGGATAGATGAGCATCGCCTTGACCTTCTTGTCGGGCCCGATGATGAATACCGAGCGAATGGTCGCGTTGTCCGCCGCAGTGCGTTTCCCGCCCATCGCATTGGGATGAATCATGTCGTAGAGTTTTGCGACCACCAGATCCGCATCGCCGATCATCGGAAAGTTGACCGCGTGACCCTGCGTTTCCTTGATGTCATGCACCCACTTCTGATGGTCGCTGACGGGATCGACGCTCAGCCCGATGAGCTTGGTGTTGCGTTTGTCGAATTGCGGTTTGAGGCCGGCCATGTACCCGAGCTCGGTGGTGCAGACGGGGGTGAAATCCTTCGGATGCGAGAACAGGATGACCCATTTGTGCCCGATCCACTCGTGGAATCGGATCTTCCCTTCGGTGGTTTCAGCAGTGAAATCCGGTGCTTCGTCACCTATGCGTATTGACATGTTCGGCCTTCAGTGCGTGCGTGAGCGGGATGTTCTAGTGGCGGCATTTCCACTCTTGGTTGAGGGTCTTGGCTGAACGTCTTGGAACACAAAATTATTAGAGTGCAGCCCGAAGCCCTCCACTGCATCGATGAACACGGAGTCCATTCGATAACCTCGGGGGCATTACTCTTCTTCTTGTTCTGGATATTTAATGTCTCGGGACGCACCACGACCAGGGCATCGCACCAGTCAATCAGCCGGGCAAGCAACGCCAGCGAGACTCGGGTCGCGGCGTCGACGCGCCTTGGCCCGATACAGCGCTACTGGTACAGCGCAAGTTCGCGGCGGAGAAAGAGGTTCTGCGCTTCGATGGATCATCGCGGTCTGACCGACGGCACAACCAGACTGGCCAGGTCAGCCAGCGAGCGAAGAGTGATGCCAACGAACACGATCACGCTACAATCACACCGCAGCTGGGGGCAAGCTGCGCCGCGGGGTC
>JANXPQ010000424.1 GCA_025357235.1 Betaproteobacteria bacterium | reverse complement strand
GATGTCGACGTCCCTGGCCTGGGCTGCGAACAGATCCATTTCCGCCTTGATGAACTCCGGGCTCATCTGCTTCGCGTAACCGCCGCCGCCGGAACCTTCTTCCTTGAAATCGAGTTCGAGGAATTCCGCGCCCATGCTCTCGATCTGTTGCTTCACCTCGGGACGCACGTCGAACGCGCGGACGATTGCACCGAGGCTGCGCGCCGTGCCGATGGCGGCCAGGCCTGCCACGCCCGCGCCGATGACCATGACCTTGGCGGGCGGCACTTTGCCGGCGGCGGTGATTTGGCCGGTGAAGAAGCGCCCGAAATGCTGGGCGGCTTCGATCACGGCGCGGTAGCCGGCGATATTGGCCATCGAACTCAGGGCATCGAGTTTCTGCGCGCGCGAAATGCGCGGCACCGTGTCAATTGCAATGACCGTCACGCGGCGCGCCTTGAGCCGCTCCATCAGATCGGGATTCTGCGCGGGCCAGATGAAGCTCAGCAGCGTGCTGCCTTCGCGCAACAGTTCCGCTTCGTGCACGCCCAGTTTTTGTTGCTGTTCGGGGGCGCGGACTTTCAGCACGATGTCGGATTGTGCCCAGAGCGCGCGCGTATCCGCCACGATCTGCGCTCCGGCCGCGCGGTAATCATCGTCGGCGAACTGTGCGTCCGCGCCCGCCCCGGCTTCGATCGCCACGGTGTAGCCGAGTTTGACGAGCTGTCCGACTGTCTCAGGCGTGGCGGCGACACGCTTCTCGCCCGCGTGGACTTCCTTGGGAATGCCGATTTTCATTTCGTTGCGTTCTCCACTCGAATTCTTCGGTCGATCATCGGTGCATGCAGCCAATCATCGATGCTTGTATTTTGCCAGTTCGATCTTGCCGATCTGGTTGCGATGCACTTCATCGGGACCGTCGGCGATGCGCAGCAGCCGCGCCAGCGCATAAGCCACGCCGATGCCGTGGTCATTGCTGAGTCCGGCGGCGCCGAAGGCCTGGATCGCCCAGTCCACGACCTTGCACGCCATGTTCGGCACGGCCACCTTGATCATGGCGATTTCCGCCTTGGCGCCCTTGTTGCCCACGGTATCCATCATGTAAGCGGCATGCAGGGTGAGGAAGCGGGCCTGGGCAATGGCGATGCGCGACTCCGCAATGCGCTCCAGGGTCACGGTCTGTTCCGCCACCGGCTTGCCGAAAGTTACCCGATTCAGCGTGCGCTTGCACATCGCTTCCAGCGTGCGTTCCGCCAGGCCGATCAGGCGCATGCAATGATGGATGCGACCGGGGCCAAGCCGGCCTTGCGCGATCTCGAAGCCGCGGCCTTCGCCGAGCAGCATGTTGGACGCCGGTACGCGCACGTTCGTGAACAGCACTTCGCCCGTCCTGTCAGGCATGCCGTAGAAACCGAACACGGGCAACGCGCGCTGCACGTCGACTCCCGGCGTATCGCGCGGCACCAGGATCATCGATTGCTGCTTGTGCCGGTCCGCATTGCCCGGATCGGTCTTGCCCATGAAGATGAAGATCTTGCAGCACGGATCGACCGATCCCGTGGCATACCATTTGCGCCCGTTGATCACATAGTCGCTACCATCACGAACGATGGAAGATTCGATGTTGGTCGCGTCGCTCGATGCCACCCCCGGTTCGGTCATGGCAAAGCACGAGCGGATGTCTCCGGCGAGCAAAGGCACCAGCCATTTTTTCTTCTGCTCTTGCGTGCCGTAACGGGCCAGCACTTCCATGTTGCCGGTATCGGGCGCCGCGCAATTGAAGGCTTCGGGCGCGAGCAGGGAACGGCCCATGATTTCGCATAGCGGCGCGTATTCAAGGTTGGTCAGTCCGGCGCCATGCTCGGAATGGGGCAGGAACAGGTTCCACAGTCCCGCGGCCTTGCCCTTTTCCTTGACCTCCTCTATGACCGGGGCCACTTTCCAGGGACCGACTTCCTCGGCTTCGCGGAAAAAGCGCGCTTCGTTCGGATAGATATGCTCGTCCATGAAGGCGCCCAGGCGCTTCTGGAGTTCCTTCACTTTTTGTGTATGCTCGAAATCCATTGTCCCGCCCTCTGACGCGTGCTTCGCGATCGGTCTTTGTTCGAATATGGCCATTCGTCCGCGAATGAATCGCGGCGACCGGCAAACGACCGCGCATTTTACTATCCACCAAAGGCGCGCGGTAATTTCCTGTGGGTCGGCCCGCAAATGGTATGTTCCGGCACGGACCGCCCGTGCGGGATGCCAGTCGCAGCCAGGGCGCCGGTAGCCTCATCCCATGATCGATTCAGGCGTGATATCGGAGATTGCCCTTATTCATTCATGCAGCATTCCGGATACTGGAACTATAAAAGCGCGGTCGCGCACATTGGATGGCGGATTTCATGTTGATGATCGCACCCGCAGGTAAACAGGCACGAAGCCCCTCTGTTCGCTCATGCAATGCTTTTGCTCCTTTCCATGGCATCCCGCATGATCCGGAAGCGCTTTTCCCTGAATGGATCGACGCATGAATCGACTGGTTCTCGTCGGCGGAGGGCATGCGCATCTGTCGGTACTCGAGGCGCTGGCGCGCGAACGACCCGCAGGTGTCGAAACCGTGCTGGTGACGCCGTCCCGGTACCAGATTTATTCGGGCATGTTGCCTGGCTGGATGGCGGGTCACTATGTCCGGACCCAATGCCTGATCGATTTGCATCCATTGGCGCATGCAGCTCGTATCCGCCTGGTCACGGACCGGATCGTGGACATGGATGCAGAGCGGCGCTGCGTTCGATTGGCGGACGGGAGGCAAATCGAATATGACCTGCTGTCCATGGATATCGGCAGCGAGACGGACGTTTCCTCGCTGGAAATGGCCGGCGAAAAACTCCTGCCCGTCAAGCCGCTGGACAATTTTTTCGAAGCGTGGCCCCGCATCCTGTCCGCGGCGCGCGGGAAGCCGGGATATCGGCTCGTAGTGGCAGGAGGCGGTGCTGCGGGAGTGGAACTCGCTCTGGCCGCGCGATTCGCGCTTGACCAATCAGGCGCCGACTGCCGCGTGGATATCGTCGTTTCCGAATCGGGACTGCTGGTCGGACACGCCGCGAGCGTAAAGCGGCGCGCAGCGCGTTTTCTTGCCAGGGCGAATGTGGGCGCCCATTACTTGCAAGGAACGGGCACGCAAGCAGGTGTGTTGTTGTCGAACGGCACGCTGCTGCCCGCGGACAGCGTGATCGCCGCCACCGGAGCGCGGGCACCGCGCTGGCTCTCGCTCTCCGGATTGAAGCTCGATGCGCAGGGATATATCGCCGTCGACGAATATTATCGGAGCGAGTCGCACGGGAATGTTTTTGCAGCGGGTGACGTCAGCGCAAGACAGGATATCGCCGTCGCCCGTTCGGGCGTGCATGCGGTTCATGCCGGCCCTGTCCTTGCCGCGAATCTGCTGGCAGCGATAAAAGGCGGGCCCATGCGAACTTACCTGCCCCGCCGCCACTCTTTGTACCTGTTGGCATGCGGTTCGCGCTACGCCATTGCCTCATGGGGACGCTGGAGCGCCGAGGGCGCATGGGTATGGCACTGGAAAGACCGGATCGACCGGGGCTTTGTCCGGCGTTTCCAGATGCCGGAATGACGGGTGTAAGAATTCGCAAGCGCGGATGGTAGGTGTAAGATTCGGCGCCGGACTGAGTAACAACCGCAAACTTCAAGGATCGTCATGCACGCGACATTACCCTTGCTCCAGACGACCGGATTCCCGGCCTTGCGTCGCCGTCAGCTGACGACCCTGCAGGTCAATCTCGGCTATCGCTGCAACCAGACCTGCGTGCATTGCCACGTCAACGCCGGTCCCACGCGCACCGAGATGATGGAGGTGGAAACGCTCGCCCTGATCCCTGAAGTGTTGAAGGCACGGCAACTGAAAACGCTGGACCTGACCGGCGGCGCACCGGAGCTGCATGCAGGATTCCGTGATCTCGTTCGGGCAGCACGGAAACTCGAGGTCGAAGTCATCGACCGTTGCAACCTGACCATCCTGTTCGAACCGGGACAGGAAGGATTGGCCGATTTTTTGGCGGCACACCAGGTCAAGGTGGTGGCGTCGTTGCCGTGTTATTCGCTGGAAAACGTGGACAAGCAGCGCGGCAAGGGCGTGTTCGACAAGAGTGTCGCGGCGCTGCAAAAACTCAATGCCCTGGGATACGGCCGGGAAGAATCGGGGTTGACGCTCGATCTCGTCTACAACCCGCAGGGGGCAACGCTGCCGCCCGAACAAGGCAAGCTGCAGGTCACCTACAAGCACGAGTTGTTCGAACACTTCGGCATCGTGTTCGACGAACTCTTCACCCTGGCCAATATGCCTATCCAGCGGTTTGGCTCGATGCTGATCTCAAAAGGCCAGTTCAACGACTACATGCGCCTGCTGGAGGAGAACTTCGCCGCTGCGAATCTCGACAACGTGATGTGCCGCAGCCTCGTCAGCGTCGACTGGCAGGGCTATCTATATGACTGCGACTTCAATCAGATGCTCGACCTGGCACTACCCGACGACCGTACTGGCGCGGGCCGCCCGCACCTGCGTGATTTGCTGAATCACGATCTGGCGGGCCGATCAATCCACGTCGCCGATCACTGTTACGGCTGCACGGCCGGACAGGGCAGCAGTTGTGGTGGCGCGCTGCACGAGTAAGAGCCGGATTTGAAAAAAATCCTGCTCGTCGTCGCGGTCGTTGCGCTCGGGATCGCGTTCTTCGCGCTGGATCTGCACCACGTTCTTACCCTGGAGGGCCTCAAATCGGGCAAGGCGCAATTCGAAGCGTGGCGCGCCTCGTCTCCCGTTCTCGTAGTGCTTGCCTTCTTCGTGTTCTACGTAGTTGTCACAGCACTTTCGCTGCCCGGCGCGACCGTAATGACCCTGGCAGCCGGCGCGCTGTTCGGATTGCTCTGGGGGACGGTGCTCGTGTCGCTCGCTTCCAGCCTGGGCGCCACTCTGGCGTTCCTGGCTTCACGCTACCTGCTGCGCGATTCGGTCCAGCGGCGCTTTGGCGATCGGTTGAAAGTCGTCAACGACGGCATTGCCAGGGATGGCGCGTTGTACTTGCTCACGCTGCGGCTGGTACCGCTGTTTCCTTTTTTTCTGATCAACCTGTTGATGGGGCTCACCCCCATTCGCATGCGCACCTATTATCTCGTCAGCCAGGCGGGGATGCTGCCCGGCACGCTGGTTTATGTGAACGCCGGCACGCAATTGGCGAAGATCGAGAACCTGTATGGCATCGTTTCGCTGGATCTGCTTGTTTCGTTTGCCCTGTTGGGCGTGGTTCCGTGGATTTCCAAGCGGTTCCTGGAAATACTCAAGCGCCGCCGTGTGTACAAGAAGTGGCATCGTCCGGCGCAGTTCGATCGCAATCTGGTGGTGATCGGCGCAGGCTCGGCCGGCCTGGTCACCGCTTATATCAGTGCCGTGGCGAAGGCGAAGGTGACGCTGATCGAAGCGCACAAGATGGGCGGCGACTGCCTCAACTACGGCTGCGTGCCGAGCAAGGCGCTGATCAGGAGTGCCACGCTGGCCCATCAGATGCGGCATGGCGAGCACTACGGAATGGACACCGTGCAGCCGCAGTTCAGTTTTCGCAAAGTGATGGCGCGGGTGCGTGAAGTCATCGCTGAAATCGAGCCCCATGACAGCGCGGAACGCTACACATCGCTGGGCGTCGAGGTATTGAAGGGCTACGCCCGCATCGTCGATCCGTGGACGGTGCAGATCGCGCTGAACGATGGAACAACGCAGCGCCTGACCACGCGCAGCATCGTGATCGCCGCCGGCGCGCGCCCCTTCGTCCCGGCGCTGCCGGGCCTCGACGACGTGGGCTACGTCACCAGCGACACGCTTTGGGACGAGTTCGCCAAACTGGATGCGCCCCCGCCACGGCTGGTGGTGCTCGGCGGCGGGCCGGTCGGATGCGAGTTGACGCAGTGTTTTGCCCGCCTCGGCTCCCGGGTCACGCAAATCGAACTGGGTCCCCGCATCATGATCCGCGAGGACGAGGAAATTTCCGAACTCGCGCGTGCTTCGCTCACTCGCGACGGCGTCACCGTACTCACGGACCACAAGGCCGTGCGCTGCGAGCGGGACGGGGAGCGCAAGTTCATCGTCGTCGAGCACGGCGGTGGCGAGCATCGTATCGAATTCGATGCACTGATTTGCGCGGTGGGCCGCACTGCAAGGCTGACCGGTTACGGGCTGGAAGAACTGGGCATCCAGACCCAGCGCACCGTGCAGACCAACGAATACCTGGAAACGCTCTACCCCAATATTTTCGCCGCCGGCGACGTGGCGGGCCCTTATCAGTTCACCCACGTCGCCGCCCATCAGGCATGGTACGCAGCAGTCAATG
>JANXPQ010000323.1 GCA_025357235.1 Betaproteobacteria bacterium | reverse complement strand
CGTGTCGGGAGGATCTGTTCGCCGAATTGTCCTATCGCGATCTCTCGGAAGCGGTGTGTCTCGTGCTCGAAGTCGACAAGAAGCCGCCGATCGAGATCGCCGACAAGATTGCCCGCGATTGCGGTGTCGCGCCGGATCAGGTCACGCTGATCCTTACGCCCACACGCAGCCTGGCGGGAACATTGCAGGTTGTCGCCCGCGTTCTGGAAGTGGCGTTGCACAAGGCGCATACGCTCGGGTTTCCGCTGCATCGCGTGGTGGACGGCGCCGGTGCGGCGCCGCTGCCGCCCCCGGCTGTGGATTTTCTGACCGCCATGGGGCGCACCAACGACGCCATTTTGTTCGGCGCAAGCGTGCAACTGTTCGTCGATTGCGACGACGGTGAAGCCGAACGACTCGCGATGAATTTGCCGTCGAGCGTTTCCAAAGACTACGGCAAGCCGTTCGCGCGCGTGTTCAAGGACGCGCAGTTCGATTTTTACCGGATCGATCCGCATCTCTTCGCGCCCGCCGTCGTCGCGGTGACGGCGTTGAAGAGCGGCAGGACCTTCCATGCCGGCGCGATCGACGAGAAGCTTCTTGAATCTTCGTTCGGGGGCGTCGATGTCTGAGGTCGTCATTCTCACGGACGAACCGGGCTGGCACGGCGCCCGGTTGCGCGAGGCGTTCCTGTTGCATGGCGTCGATATCCGTTTCGCGTCGTTGCGCGACTGCAGATTCGATTTGCATCGCCCCGGGCGCAGTGTCGTTCTTCCCGGATTCGAGGATCGGTTGCCAGACGGCGTGTTCGTGCGCGGCGTGCCCGGCGGCACGCTCGAGCAAGTGGTATTGCGCCTGGACGTGTTGCACGCGCTCAAGGTGCTCGGCGTGCCGGTATACAACGATGGCCGCGCGATCGAGCGGACGGTGGACAAAGCCATGACCAGTTTCGTGCTGGCGAACGCCGGTATTCCGACCCCGGCGACCTGGGTCACCGAATCGCAGGGCGAAGCGGCGGCGGTCGTGAGAGCGGAGATAACCGCCGGACGCGAACTGGTGATGAAGCCCTTGTTCGGCTCGCAAGGAGTAGGCCTGAGGCGAATCAGCGCCTTTGGCGATTTGCCGCCGGGAGCGGACTACGACGGCGTGTACTACCTGCAACGCTATGTCGAGCCCGGCGGCGGCGGGTGGCATGACTGGCGCGTCTTCGTCATCGATGGTGTTGCGGTCGCAGCGATGAAGCGGCAGGGAAAAAGCTGGATTACCAATGTCTCGCAGGGCGGCACGTGCGCGCCGGTCGATTTATCCGAACACGAGGATCTGCGCGCGCTGGCGCAAAACGCCTGCTGCGCATTGCAGATGGACTATGCGGGGGTGGACCTGATTCGCGATCGCGACGGGCGGCTTCAGGTAATCGAAGTCAATGGCATCCCGGCATGGAAAGGCTTGCAGTCGGTCACCCGGGACAGCATTGCGCAGATGCTGGTGAACGATTTCGTCGATAGACATCTGCGGCGCCGCGCGCTGCACTCGGTAGCATGAAAGCGACACGCGCATTCGCCCTTGAGCCGGCGGCCGTCGCGGCGGTGATCCGGGACGCCTGCATCACCGACATTCGCGCATTCAAGCCCGGCAATGTCAGCATTGCCTCACCGGGGCATGGCATGCAGGCAGATGATTTTGTTGCGAGCGCGGATGCCATGGCCGTCGCAATTGCGGCGCCGGTCATCGACGTGGGAGAACGCATCCTGCGTGCGATCGAGGCCACGCGCGCGGTCGTGCCGGTCAACACGAACCTCGGGATCGTGTTGCTGTGCGCGCCGCTGGCGCACGCAGCGACCGCTCAAGTGGACGAGCCCAGCCTGCGTGCGCGGCTGCATGCGGTGCTGGCCGCTCTCGATGTTTACGATGCCGAACTCGCTTATCGCGCGATTCGCATGGCGGAACCGGGCGGGCTGGGGCGATCCGATCGTCATGACGTTGCGCAGTCTCCCAGCGTAACGCTGCGCGCAGCCATGGATGAAGCGCGTGAGCGCGACCGGGTCGCGTATCAGTACGTGACCGACTACCTGGACATTTTCGAAACCGGGTTGCCGGCATTGCACGATGCCTTGGCGCGGTGGCATAGCCGCGAGTGGGCTGCAGTGCATGTCTATCTTACTTTTCTGGCGCGTTTTGCAGACAGTCACGCAGCACGCAAACATGGTGCAGATGTGGCCGCCGCAGTCAGTCTGCAGGCGCGCGATGTGTGTCAGGCGCTGGGACGGGCGAGCGACCCTGCGCGGGAAATGCCGGCACTGGAGGCGTTCGATCGCCAGTTGAAGGCACGATCCATCAATCCGGGCACCACTGCCGACTTGACCGTGGCCGCCCTGGTTGCGATGGATCTGGAGGATTCGCTGGACAAGATTTTCAACGGAAAGTCGGGCCGAGGTTGGCACCAGCGGATGAGCTCGTAGTCAGTGGCGGGCTTCGGCCCGTGTTCGATCAACTATCAAAGTCAAGAACCGAAGGAGGAGTAAATGGCGAAAATCAATGGTGTATGCGTCGGCGAATCGCTGGTCGGCGAGGGCAATGAAGTGGCGCACATCGACCTGCTGATCGGTCCGCGTGGCAGCCCTGTGGAGGCGGCATTCTGCAACGCGCTGACCAACAACAAGGACGGCTTCACTTCGCTGCTCGCAGTCGTGGCGCCGAACCTGCTGTGCAAACCGGCGACCGTGATGTTCAACAAGGTCACCATCAAGGGCGCGAAGCAGGCGGTGCAGATGTTCGGACCGGCGCAGCGCGCAGTGGCGATGGCGGTGGCGGACAGCGTTGCCGAAGGCGTCATCCCGGCTGACGAGGCGGACAATCTGTTCATCTGCGTCGGCGTGTTCATCCACTGGCAGGCGGCGGACGACAAGAAGATCCAGGACTACAACTACAAGGCGGTCAAGGAGTCGATCGCGCGCGCTATCAAGGGCGAGCCGAAGGCTTCGGAAGTCACCGCGAAACGCGGTTCCATGGATCACCCGTTCCAGGCACACAAGTAACCCTGCAGGTCCAAAGCCAGGCCCGCTCCGCTTTCACGGAGCGGGCTTTTTCTTGTTTTTGTCTAAAGATTAGAGAGACACTCACCGCAGAGGACGCGGAGGGCGCGGAGGAAATTACCTCACCCCCCGCCCTCTCCAGCAAGCTGGAG
>JANXPQ010000299.1 GCA_025357235.1 Betaproteobacteria bacterium | reverse complement strand
CCTGCGCCGCCTGCGTATGGCTCAACGAGCAGCATCTGGCCTCGCTGCCCGGCGTGTTGTCCGCACAGATCAACTACGCGACACGGCGCGCGCAGGTGCGCTGGGACGATTCGCGCATCAAGCTCTCCGCGATCCTCGCGCAGGTCGAGGCGATCGGCTACCGCGCCTGGCCGGCGACCTCGGCGAATGCGGAACAGGCGCGGCGCAACGAAACGCGCGCCGCGCTGTGGCGGCTCTTCGTCGCCGGCTTCGGCATGATGCAGGTGATGATGTACGCGCTGCCCGCCTATCTCGCCGACGAAGGCAGCATGGGCGAGGATGTCAGCCTGCTGATGCGGCTCGCCAGCCTGGTGTTGACCGTGCCGGTGGTGTTCTTCTCCGCCGCACCGTTCTTTCGCGGCGCTTGGCGCGACCTGCGGCGGCGCCAACCCGGAATGGACGTGCCGGTCGCGCTCGGCATCGGCGTCGCCTTCGGCGCCAGCCTCTACGCCACGTTCAGCGGCGGGGCGCAGGTGTACTACGATTCCATCACCATGTTCGTCTTTTTCCTGTTGTGTGCGCGCTGGCTGGAGATGCGGGCGCGCCAGAAGGCGGCTGCGAGCCTCGAATACCTCGACAAGGCGCTGCCGCTGGCGGCGCATCGCCTGCGCGATTCCGGACGCGGCATGGAAACGGAGGAGGTGCCCGCCATCTCGCTGCGCGCGGGCGAACTGGTGCTGGTGCGCGCCGGGGACGGCTTTCCGGCGGACGGCATCGTCGTCGATGGCGACACGGAATGCGACGAGTCGCTGCTCACCGGGGAGAGCACCCCTGTGCGCAAGCGCATTGGCGAAAACGTCAGCGCAGGGTCGTTCAACCGGTTGAGCCCGGTGGTCGTGCGCGTCACGCGCGTGGGCGAGGATACGTGCGCATCGGGCGTGCGCAGGCTGGCGGAGCGGGCCGGCATGCTGCGGCCGGAGATCGCGGAACTGGCCGGGAAAGTGGCGAGCCGCTTCGTGATCGGCGTGCTCTTATTTGCCGCGGCGAGCGCGTTGCTGTGGCTGTGGATCGATGCATCCCGCGCGCTCTGGGTGGCGGTGGCGGTGCTGGTGGTGAGCTGTCCCTGTGCGCTGTCGCTCGCCGCGCCGGCAGCCATGACGGTGGCGGTGGGGCGTCTTGCGCGCCGCGGCGTGGTGGTTGTGCGCGCGCACGCGATCGAGGCGCTGGACAGCGTGACGCACGTGGTATTCGACAAGACGGGCACGTTGACCGAGGGCCGATTCAGCCTTGTGGCGGCGATGCCGCAGCAAGGCGTCGACCCCATCAGGGCGCTCGCGCTTGCGGCGGCACTGGAGCGCGATTCCGAGCATCCCATCGCGGCGGCACTGGCGGCGGCGGATGCGGGCGGATTGACGGCATCCGCGATGCTCAATGTTCCCGGCGCGGGCATCGAGGCCAGCATTGACGGTGTGCGCCACCGTCTGGGCACGTTGTCCTTTGTTGCCGGTATTGCCGGTGCGCTGCAATTCACTGAACCGGATCGCGCGGGTGCGACGCGCGTATGGCTGGGCACGGACGGTCGGTGGCTCGCCTGTTTCGACCTGGTAGACCGGCTGCGGCCGGAGGCGCAGTCCGTCGTGCGCCGGCTGCAGGCCGAAGGCAAGCGCGTGCTGATCTGGAGCGGCGATGCCATGCCCGCGGTCGGCGCGGTGGCCCATCAGCTCGGCGTCGACGGTTACGAGGCGGGGTTGCTTCCCCAGGACAAGCAGGCGCGCATGCTGGCCATGCAGCAGCAGGGCGCGGTGGTGGCGATGGTCGGTGACGGCGTGAACGACGCGCCGGTGCTCGCCCAGGCGCAGTTGTCGATAGCGATGGGCAGCGGCGCGCTGCTCGCCCAGGCGCACGCGGACATCGTGCTGCTGTCGGGGCGCCTGCAGGGACTGGTCGAGGCCATCGGGATCGCCGCGCGAACCCGGCGCATCGTCAGCCAGAACCTGGCGTGGGCAACGGGCTACAACGTCGTCGCGCTTTCCCTCGCCGCCGCCGGCCTGGTCACGCCCTGGATGGCCGGCATCGGCATGGGCGCGAGTTCGTTGATCGTCGTGCTCAACGCGCTGCGCGTGCGCGACGGCACGCAGCGCGTTGAGCACACTGGGCCGAGGGCCGAGGAGCGAGGGCCGAGTAAAGGCATCGAAGACTCTTTACCCTCTCGGCCCTCGGCCCTCGTTCCTCGCACCTGAATTTACCCATGGACATCCTCTATCTCCTCATTCCGTTATCAGTCGTGCTGGTGTTCCTCATCGGCTGGGTCTTCTGGTGGTCGCTCGGCAGCGGGCAATTCGACGACCTCGAAGGACCGGCACACCGGATTTTGCATGACGACGACACCGCGCAATGACAAAGCCGGATGCGGCGGATCCTGGCCCGCGGGTTGACGCGGATCGACCGCCCCCCGATTTCCGCCGCATAATAATGCGCGCAGACGATCCTGCATGACGAGAGGCGACGCGATGGTTGATGCCCCCCCCTATAAGTTTCTGCTCGCAATCGATGGTTCCGCCCATGCCGATCGTGCCGCAGAATATCTGGCGCAGTACGCAGCGCTCCTGAGGCCCTCTGAAGTCCATCTCGTCAATGTGCTGACATTGCGCCTCGCGAGCTTGCTCACGCCCCAGCAAAAGGATCTGGTGTTGCAGGCTGGTTCGGACTCCGCCGCGGCGCGCCAGATGCTCGATGCCGCCGGCATCGCCTACCGATTCCACAGCGAACTGGGCAATCCGGCAGATCGCATCCTCGACCTGGCCCGACTCCTGGCATGCGACGAGGTGGTCGTGGGCAGCCGCGGCATGAGTGCCCTGGACAATCTGGCGCTTGGATCGGTAGCCTACAAGATCGTGCACCTGTCGCCGGTACCGGTCACGGTTGTTCCCAATCCCTCCGATGCATCCGGCCTCGGACTTGCGGACGGCGGGCGGGCGATCCATCGGATTTTGCTGCCGGTCGACGGCTCGGAGCCGTCCACGCGGGCAGTCGAGTATGTGTGCGCGCTGCGCGGCGCGCGCATATCCCACCAGGTGCGATTGCTCAATGTGCAGATCCCGATCACTTCCGGAAATGTGCGCCGCCTTGTGTCGCAGGCGGTCATCGACACCTACTTTCACGCAGAAGGCGAGGAGGCGATGCGCGGCGCGAAAGCGGCGCTGCAGGCGGCTGGCGTTCCCTTTAAAGAGGACATCCAGATCGGGCATGCGGGAGAAGTCATCGTCAAGGAGTCGTCGCAGCGGGGATGCACGCGGATCGTCATGGGAACGCGCGGCCGGGGCGCCCTGGCAAGCGTCATGGTGGGTTCCACCGCGTTGCAGGTTCTGCACCGGTCGGAAGTTCCCGTCACTCTGGTGAAGTGAGCACGGCGACGGTACCCCCGCCGACTGCGGCAACCGGTTTGAGCGAAGCCGAGGCCGCGCGCCGCCTGGCCCGGTACGGCCCCAATGAGCTGCCATCGGGAAAGCGCCGTGACGTGCTCCGGATTGCACTGGAAGTCGTGCGCGAACCGATGCTGCTGCTGCTGGTCGCCGGCGGCACAATTTATCTTGCCGTGGGCGACCTGTACGAAGCGCTGATCCTCCTGGTGTCCGTGTTCGTGGTGATGGGCATCACCATCTATCAGGAGCGCAAGACCGAGCGCGCGCTGGAGGCGCTGCGCGATCTGTCCAGTCCGCGCGCACTGGTGGTGCGTGCAGGTGAGGAAAAACGCATTGCCGGGCGCGAGGTCGTGCCTGGCGACCTGGTGCTGCTGCACGAAGGCGACCGCGTGCCGGCCGACGGCGTGCTGGTCGAGTGCAACGAGTTCAGCGCGGACGAGTCTCTCCTGACCGGGGAGTCTTTGCCGGTCTCCAAGCGACCGGCGACCTCGGAAGTTCCAGAGATGGCGAAACCGGGCGGCGACGCGCAACCGTTCGTTTTCTCCGGCGCGCTGGTGGTGCAGGGTTACGGCATGGCGCGCATCCTGGCGACCGGTGCGCAGACGCAGATCGGCCGCATCGGCAAGGCACTCGAGTCACTGGAAATCCAGGACACCCCACTGCAGATCCAGACGGCGCGCATCGTGCGGATTTTCGCCGCGATCGGGCTGCTGCTGTGTTTTGCGGTGGTAGTGCTCTACGGGACGTTGCGCGGCGACTGGCTGGCGGGATTGCTGGCCGGCATCACACTGGCGATGGCGGTGCTGCCCGAGGAATTCCCGCTGGTGCTTACCGTTTTTCTCGCGCTCGGCG
>JANXPQ010000290.1 GCA_025357235.1 Betaproteobacteria bacterium | reverse complement strand
TGGCTCAGCTTTCGGTTGGCGTCAACACGCCGACATACGTTTCATCGGCTTCAACAATCTTGCCGCCACCACCAAGCAAACCGCCACCGTCCTTCATGGCCTCACGGATACGGTGCGACATGAACCATGCGGTCTTGTATTGGACTTTAAGCGTGCGTTGAAGCTGGTGGCTGGAACAGCCCTTCTTGCTGGAGCAAATCATGTAAACGGCAATCATCCATTGATGCAGCGGGACTTTGGAGCGTTCAAACACAGTCCCAACCGTCACAGAGAACTGCTTACGGCAATCCTTGCACTTCCACAGTCCGGGACGATGCGTCTTGCCTTGTAGAGCGTAATGGTTCTTGTCGATGCTGCCGCAATGGGGGCAGATCGGGCCGTTAGGCCAACGCACCGATTCAAGGTATTCGCGGGCCTTGTCTGCGTCTTGGAATTGGGGCTGGTTCAAGTAGCTGGACATAGTGTTTCCTCAGTAAGTGGAGACAGTATGCCTAGCTATGGTGGGTGTGTCAACTACACCATTCCCCCCTCAGGGAGGGGGAGAAGTTTCGCCGACACGGCGTTGGCGGAGCCATCCGGGGCGGGAGGCGAAACACTAACGCGCTACCCGCAAACGGGTGATTTCATCACTAACGTGTCCGCGCGTTGGGATGAGGTGGTGGGTGGCCTGGTTTATACTCCCTTGATGCTCGAATTCTCCCTTGCCCTGGTCGTCACTGCTGCGACGCTCGTCGCAGTCATCGTCCTGATCTTCGTCGTCGTCGCCGTGGCGCGCAGGCAATCCGACTTGCCGGAAACGCTGGCGCGCGTGCTGGAGGACAAGCACATGGGGATGATCAAGGATCTCAACGCCGGCCTGAACAGCCTGGGTGATCGCCTCACCGGCGCGCAGAATGAATTGTTCGAACGGCTGCGCAATACCATCACGCAGGAACTCACGCAGACGCGCAGCACGGTCGGCGCGCTGCAGGTCAGGCAGGTCGAGGAGCTTTCGGCTACACGCGAAACAACCACGCTCAAGTTGGCCGAGATGAGTGCCGATCTGCAGGCCAAGCATGATCTGTTGCGCAATGAAGTGCTGACCCGCATCCTGCAGACGCTGGCGGAACAGAACCGCGCCGAGCAGGAGCTGATCCAGACCACCATGCGCAACGCCTCCGCCCAGCTCTCCGCGTCGATGGAACTGCTTGCCAAGACGACCGACTCCCGGCTCGAGCAGATCAGCGGAAAAGTCACCGAACGCCTGGAAGAGGGTTTCAAGAAGACCAACGAGACCTTTGTCAGCGTAATGGAGCGGCTGGCCACGATCGACGAGGCGCAGAAGAAGATCGACGGGCTCACCAGCAACGTCGTGAGCCTGCAGGAACTGCTGGGCGACAAGCGTTCGCGCGGCGCCTTCGGCGAGGTGCAACTCGAAAACCTGGTGCGCAACATCCTTCCGGAAATCGCCTTCGAATTTCAATACACTTTCAAAAATAAGGATCGGGAAGGCAGGGATGTTCGTGCCGACTGCGTGCTCAAACTGCCCGAACCGACGGGGATGGTGGCGGTCGACTCCAAGTTTCCAATGGAGAACTATCATCGAATGTTCGAGATAGGCGCGGGCGATGCCGATCGAGCGGTCGCACGGCGGCAGTTTCGCGCGGACGTAAAGAAGCACGTCGAAGATATCGCCGCCAAGTACATTATCCAGGGAGAGACGTCTGACGGCGCAGTCATGTTCGTGCCAGCCGAGGCCGTTTTTGCGGAAATTCACGGTCATCATCCCGAAGTAGTGGATTTCGCCATGCAGCGGCGTGTCTGGATCGTATCTCCCACAACGCTAATGGCTGTCCTGAATACCGCACGCGCGGTAATGAAGGATGTTGCCACCCGCGAACAGGTGCACATCATCAAGGACGAGCTTGGCAAGCTCGGCAAGGATTTCAATCTGTTCGACCAACGCCTCGGAAAACTTTCGGATCATATTCGTCAGGCGCACGAAGATACGGAGAAGCTGCGCATAACGGGCGACAAGCTAACGCGTCGCTTCAGTCGGATCGAAAGGGTAGAACTGGACCAGCCGGGGCAGATCCGCAACCTCGAGGAATCGTTGATAGAGGCTTCGCAGGATGACGAAGCAGGGCACGACGAGCCGCGGTCCTGATGTTCAGGCATTAAGCATGTTCGGCTTCACGCAATGGCGCAGGCGGCGCATCCTGAGCAAGTCCGCCCTGGACGACGCGACCTGGCGGCGCGTGTCGGAACGATTTTCGTTCGTGGCGCGCCTGAACGACGGCGAGCGCGCGCGGCTGCGGGAACTGGCGATCCTGTTCATGCACGGCAAGCAGATTTCCGCGGCCGGCGGCCTTGAACTCAACCAGGAAATGAAGCTCGGCATCGCGGTGCAGGCCTGCATCCTGGTGCTGGAACTGGGAATCGAGCACTACGACGGCTGGGTCGAAGTCATCGTCTATCCCGACGAATTCATGCCGCGGCGCGAAATCCGCAATGTCCACGGCCTGATCGAGACGGACGAAACCTCGTATGCAGGCCAGGCATGGTTGAACGGTCCGGTGATCCTGTCGTGGGCCGACGT